>QMLA01000012.1 GCA_003646585.1 Deltaproteobacteria bacterium
ATCCTGGAGGGGACCTTCGATCATCGCATCATGGGGGAGCTTGGCCCGAGGGAAGGGGAGCGGATCATCCCCAAAAGGCGTTACAGCGCCTTCTACCGCACCCCCCTCGAGGAACACCTCCGCGGGCTCGGGGTCCAGGACCTGGTGATCTGCGGGGTGATGACCAACCTCTGCTGCGAGACGACGGCAAGGGATGCCTTCATAAGGGATTTCCGCGTATTTTTTGTGCACGATGCCACGGCCACCTCGGCCAAGGAGCTGCACCTGGCCTCCTTGATGAACCTGGCCTATGGGTTTGCGGTGATAGTGGACACAGAGGATGTCCTCAGGGCCCTTGCCCCTTTATCCTCCGATACTCGGCCATGATCTTCTTCACGTCCTCCCAGGCGAGCCTCTTGTAAGCGGGGTTCCTCAGCAGGAAGGCGGGGTGGAATGTGGGCATGACCTTTATGCCCCGCCACTGGTGGAACCTTCCCCTGAGGGAGGTTATCCTCTCCTGGGTGCCCAGAAGGGTCTGGGCGGCAAAGGTCCCCAGGGTGCATATGAGCTTGGGCTTTATGATCTCCATCTGCCTGAGCAGGAAGGGCAAGCAGGCCCTTATCTCCTCTGGTCGCGGGTTCCTGTTGTTGGGGGGACGGCATTTCAGCACATTGGTTATGTAAACCTCCTCCCTCTCCAGACCCATTGCCTTGATGATCCTGGTTAGGAGCTCCCCTGCCTTGCCGACAAAGGGCCTCCCCTGCTGATCTTCCTCAGCCCCCGGGGCTTCGCCCACAAAGACCAGGATGGCCCTGGGATTTCCCTCCCCCAGCACGGGGTTCCTTCTGGTCCTGTGGAGGGGACAGGCCCTGCACTGAAGGACCTCCTGCTTCAGCTCCTGCAGTTGTCCTTCGGGTCCCGGATCGGGGGAAGGGGAGGGGATGTCTTCGACTCCCAGAAGTTCCAGGTGTTTGAGGTATGCCCTGAGGGACCTATGCAGTTCGTCCATGGATCGGATTCTCCCCCTTTTGGGGGTCCTTTTCAAGCTTGAGTTTATCACCTCCGGGTGGTATCTTCTCGTGGCCTTGGGAGATTGAAAGCGAGTGCCTGCAAATTATATTTCGGGTGGAATGGGAAAGGGGAGACTTCCTGATCCCTTGAAGAGGAGGGAGATCCTCTACGGGAGGGATACCCCCCGGGAGGTGCTGATCCATTATGGGGACCTTTACCGCGATGAGGGGCGGTTGAACGATGCGGTGGAATTTTACGGGATGGCGGGTTACAGAGAGGGGCTCATGGAACTCAAGGAGGTTGCCGTCCAGAAGGGGGATTTCTTCCTGCTTCAGCAGGTGGCGGGATTTCTGGGTGAGGAGATCCCTTCCGAGGTGTGGAGGGATCTGGGCAGGAGGGCCCTTGAGGAGGGAAAGCTTTCCTTTGCCCAAAAGGCCTTTGCCCAGGCAGGGGACCTTGAGGCCTTGAGGGAGGTCCAGGAGACCATAAAGGGGGAGGGTGAAGGTGGCCGAAAGAAAGCAGGTTAAGAAGGAGGAGCTGCGGGAGATGCTCCTCTCCTTGAGGGAGGAGACCCTCAAAAAGATCGAGGAGGAGGTGGGGACCAAGGTGAGGGAGGATCCGAGGTTCACCACCCTTTCGACCATGGACGTGGGGGACCTTTCGCAGTTCGATCTTGATTCGGACATAAATTACAGCCTCCTGCAGAGCCACCTTCAGCGGCTGAAGAGCATCGATGAGGCCCTCCGCAGGCTCGAAGACGGCACCTACGGTTACTGCGAGGAGTGCGGCAGGGCCATCGATGTGAAGCGCTTGAGGGTCCTTCCCTTTGCCCGGTACTGTGTCCAGTGTCAGGAGAAGCTCGAGAAGGTGGGCAAGCAGAAGGTGAGGATGCTTTATCGCTTCGAGGACATGGAGGCGGACGAGGACGAGGAGCTTTCTTGAAAGGGTCGGGGGCGATGATTATTAAGGAAGAGGAGTTTATGCCTGTAATCAGAAAACTTGGAAAAGGAGGTAGAGGAGATGAAGGTAGTGCCACTTCAGGACAGGGTGTTAATTGAAAGGATTGAGCAACCCGAGGAGAAGTCGCCAGGAGGTATCATCATCCCCGATACCGCCAAGGAAAAGCCGATGGAGGGTAAGGTCATAGCCGTCGGGAAGGGCCGGATCAAGGAGGACGGGACGGTGATCCCCCTTGATGTGAAGGTCGGTGACAGGGTGATCTTCAGCAAATACGCTGGTACCGAGATAAAGATAGACGGAAAGGAATATTTGATCATGCGCGAGGACGATATCCTTGGGATCATTGTCGAGGAATAAAAATTTGGGAAAAGGAGGGAGGTAGCGATGGCTGCGAAGGAGATTAAGTTCGAAGTTGAAGCAAGGGAGAAGATCTTGAAGGGTGTCAGCACCCTTGCCAAGGCTGTGAAGGTCACCCTTGGTCCCCGTGGCAGGAACGTGATCATAGAGAAGAGCTGGGGGTCGCCCACGGTGACCAAGGACGGTGTGACGGTGGCCAAGGAGATCGAGCTGGAGGACAAGTTCGAGAACATGGGTGCACAGATGGTGAAGGAGGTCGCCTCAAAGACCTCCGACACCGCCGGTGATGGCACCACCACGGCAACTGTGCTGGCAGAGTCCCTTTACAAGGAGGGGCTTAAGGTGGTGGCAGCCGGCGCAAACCCCATGGATGTCAAGCGGGGTATCGACAGGGCGGTGGAGGTCGTGGTCCAGGAACTGAAGAAGATGAGCACCCCCGTTAAGGAGCAGAAGGAGATAGCCCAGGTGGCGACCATCTCGGCCAACAACGATCAGAGCATCGGCGAGATCATTGCCGAAGCCATGGCCAAGGTGGGCAAGGAGGGCGTGATCACCGTCGAAGAGGCCAAGGGGATGGAGACGACCCTTGAGGTCGTCGAGGGGATGCAGTTTGACCGCGGTTATCTCTCCCCGTATTTCGTCACCGATCCCGAGAAGATGGTCTGTGAGCTTGAGGACTGCTACATCCTCTGTTACGAGAAGAAGATCTCCAGCATGAAGGACCTGCTCCCGGTGCTCGAGCAGGTGGCAAGAAGCGGCAAACCCATCCTGATCATAGCCGAGGACGTGGAGGGCGAGGCCCTGGCCACGCTGGTGGTCAACAAGATCCGCGGCACCCTGAAGTGCGCGGCTGTGAAGGCCCCCGGCTTCGGCGAGAGGCGGAAGGCGATGCTCGAGGACATCGCCATCCTGAGCGGTGGGAGGTTCATCTCGGAGGATCTCGGGATAAAGCTCGAGAACGTGAGGCTTGAGGACCTCGGGATGGCCAAGAAGGTGATAATCGACAAGGACAACACCACCATCGTGGAGGGTGCCGGCAGCAAGGAGGCCATTGAGGCCAGGGTCAAGCAGATCAGGACCCAGATAGAGGAGACGACCTCCGATTACGACCGCGAGAAGCTCCAGGAGCGGCTGGCGAAGCTGGTCGGTGGGGTGGCCGTTATCAGGGTGGGTGCCGCCACCGAGACCGAGATGAAGGAGAAGAAGGCCAGGGTCGAGGATGCGCTGAACGCCACCAGGGCCGCGGTGGAGGAGGGCATTGTGCCCGGTGGAGGCGTGGCGCTCCTCAGGTGCCAGAAGGCCCTGGATAACCTGAACCTTGAGGGCGATCAGGCCATAGGGGTCGAGATAGTCAAGAAGGCCCTGGAGGAGCCCCTGAGGCAGATCGCCGAGAATGCCGGAAGGGAAGGCGCGGTGGTGGTCGAGAAGGTGAAGGCCTCCGATGATCCCAACTTCGGCTTCGATGCCCAGAAGGAGGAGTTCTGCAACATGATCGAGAGGGGAATCATCGATCCCACCAAGGTCGTGAGGCTGGCCCTGCAGAACGCCTCAAGTGTCGCCTCGCTTCTGATCACCACCGAGGCCCTCGTTGCTGAAAAGCCCAAGAAGGAGAAGGCCGCTCCTGGGACTCCCGGAATGGAGGAGTTCTAAGGTCAGATGACCAAAAGGGGGCGGGTTAAAGCCCGCCCCCTTTTTGTTAGGGGGCTTCAGCGGCTCAACCTTTCCTTCAGGCGGCAGAAATTGCAGAGGTCACCTGTTGTGGGGTAGCCGCAGTTTTGGCAAGGAGTGAGCTGCACCTGTTCTGTCCGGAAAAGGTGGGCGATCTTCAGAAAGTTTTGGTAAAAGCGGAGCTTTGAGCCCGGGGAGTGTTCCTCAAGCTGGTTCAGCAGGTCCTTGTACAGGAGGGATGTGGCCCCGTGGCTGAAGGGGCATTCCTCCAGGATGTACTGGATCCCCGAGCTTATGGCATAGGCGGCCATTTCCCTTTCGGAGCACAGCACTAAGGGTTTGACCCTCGCGGCGAACCCTTCCCGGGGTTCAAGCCTCGGGGACTGCCTGGCAAGGTATCCCTCCTTCCAATCAAGGACGTTTCCCAGAAGGGCCGCTGCTTCATCGTCCAGGTTGTGGCCGGTGGCCAGGGTCCATCCCCCCTCGTAGGCCACCTTGTTCATCAGGTAGCGCTTTATCATGCCGCAGAGGGAGCAAGGGGGGCGGTGGTCGAGCCTGGATAGTTCGGGTATCCCCAAGCCATCGAAGTGATCCCTTACACGCTCGATGTGAACCTCCAGGTTTCGCTGCCGCGCAAACTCCAGCACGGCCCTTTCTGACCTGTCCGAATATTCCCCTATGCCCAGGTGGATGTACAGCCCCTTTGTCCGGTAGCCGAGCCCTTGGAGGAGGTCCCAGAGGCTCAGGCTGTCCTTCCCCCCCGAGACGGCCACAAGGACCCTGTCGTCCCTTTTCAGCAGGCGGTAATCCCTTATGGCCTTCTGGACCCTGCGCCTCACGAATTTCTTCAGGCACTCCTGGCACAGGTTGATGTTGTAGGCCTTGAGCCTCAGAACGGCCCTCTGTCCGCACATCCGGCAGCGCATCCTATCCCCCGGAGATCACCGGTATGACCCTGATTTCGCCCTCCTCCACCGGTAGGTCCATGGGAAGGAGCTTTCCATCCTTCACCAGGAGGACCTCCTCCTCCCTCAGTCCCAGGGCCTTGAGGATCTCAAAGCCGGTGATCTTCCCCTGGAAGGTGAAGCGTTTGTCGCCGTGAAGGACGACCACCATGGCCGAGTTTTTAACACCTCCTGTGTCCCTTGGCAATAATCTGTTGACAGGCTCAAGGGGCTTCAAGTAGCTTAAAGCCTGATGAAGGCGATGGTCCTTGAGAGGACGGTCTCTGCCATCGAGGAGGAGCCAGAGGTCCTCGTGCTCAAGGATTTGCCCATCCCCGAACCGGGACCGGGGGAGGTGCTCGTAGAGGTTTTGGCCTGCGGGATCTGCCGCACCGAGCTCGACGAGATCGAGGGGAGGCGGAAGCCCCGCTTGCCGGTGATACCGGGGCATGAGGTGGTGGGGCGGGTCGTGAAGCTCGGCCCCGGGGTTTCGCGTCTGCGCGAAGGGGACCGGGTAGGGGTTGGGTGGATCTATTCGGCCTGTGGTAAGTGCCGCTTCTGCGAAGCGGGAGAGGAGAACCTCTGTGAGGAGTTCAGGGGGACGGGCTGCGACGAGGACGGGGGTTATGCCGAGTACATGGTCGTGAGGGAGGACTTTGCCTTTCCGATACCTTCGAGGTTCGGGGACCTTGAGGCCGCTCCCCTGCTCTGTGCCGGGGCCATAGGTTACAGGGCCTTAAGGCTCACCGGGATGAAGGACGGTGAGATCCTGGGGCTTTTCGGCTTTGGGGCCTCCGCTCACATAGTCTATCAGGTGGCGCGCCATCTCTTCCCAAGGGCCAAAATATTCGTATTCACCAGGAGGAAGGGGGATGCCCCCAGTGAACTGGCCCGTCAGATGGGGGCCGACTGGGTGGGGGAGACGGGTGAGATGCCCCCGGAGAGGGTGAAGCGCGCCATAGACACCACCCCTTCTGGGGCTGTGGTCCGTGAGGCCTTAAAGGTCCTGGACAGGGGAGGGAGGCTCGTAATCAATGCGATCCGCAAGGAGGGTCCCATTCCCGAGCTCGACTATGCGGATCACATGTGGCTTGAAAAGGAGATAAAGACCGTGGCCAATATCGCCCGCAGGGACATCGCGGAATTTCTGCCGCTGGCTGCCGAAATCCCCATCCTACCCGAGATAAAGGTCTTTGACCTCCGGGAGGCAAACGAGGCCCTCCTCTCCCTGAAGAGGGGAGGTTACCGTGGGGCAGGGGTCCTGAAGATGAGATGAATTCAGGAGGTGGAGGATGGAGCGGACTCTGGTGATCGTCAAGCCCGATGGTGTGAAGAAGAACCTGATAGGGGAGGTCATAAGGCGCTTCGAGGGGGATGGGCTCAAGGTGGTCGGGCTCAAGATGCTCCGGCTCTCCAAGGAGGAGGCCGAGGGCTTCTATCAGGTCCACCGGGACAAGCCCTTCTTTTCGTCCCTCACCGACTTCATGTCCAGCGGCCCCATCGTGGTGATGGTCCTTCAGGGGGAGGGTGCCATAGAGAGGGTCAGGGAGATAATGGGGTCCACCGATCCCGGGAAGGCCGCCCCGGGGACCATAAGGAATCTTTACGGGGACAATATCCAGGAGAACATCGTCCACGGGTCGGATTCCCCCGAAAGTGCCGCTTACGAAATCCCGTATTTCTTCAGCGCCGTGGAGATTTACGAACGATAAGGCCCCAAGGGGAGTCCCTTCGGGGCCTCGGTTGACAAGGTGGGGGAAGTAAGGTAAAAAACCTTGTGAAAAAGGGAACTTATCTTTTCTTGTAATTTCAGAAGCAGTAGGAGGTGTGACATGGAGATAAAGAGGGTAGGTGTTGTGGGGGCGGGGGCAATGGGCAGTGGTATTGCGCAGGTCTGTGCTCAGGCCGGTTTAGAGGTGGTTATGAGGGATATCGCTGACGAGTTCGTGGAGAAGGGGTTAAAGAGCATCGAGTCCTTTATGAATGAGGGGATAAAGAGGGGTAAGGTCACGGAGGAGCAGAAGAAGGCGACCCTGGCCAGGATCAAGGGGACCACGAAGATGGAGGATTTGAAGGATGTGGACTTCGTCATAGAGGCGGTGGTCGAGGTGATGGACATCAAGAAGCAGGTCTTCAAGGAGCTGGACGAGCTGGTCCGGCCAGAGGTGATCCTTTCTACCAACACGTCTTCACTGAGCATTACCGAGATCGCCACCGCCACCAAGAGGCCCGATAAGGTCGTGGGGATGCATTTCTTCAATCCGGCCCAGTTGATGAGGCTTGTGGAGGTTGTGAGGGGGCTTGACACAAGCGATGAGACGGTTTCCATCTGCCGGGAGCTTGCCGAGAAGTTGGGCAAGGTCCCCGTGATCGTCAACAAGGACGTTCCCGGCTTCATCGTCAACCGCATAATGATGATCCAGTTCATGGAGGCCATAAGGCTTTACGAGGAAGGGGTGGCTTCCATGGAGGACATAGACAAGGCCGTCAAGTTTGGCCTCAACTATCCCATGGGGCCCTTTGAGCTTATGGATCTCACGGGATTGGACATCGGCTATCATGTCAACGAGTATCTGAGCAAGGAGCTCGATCACTGGCCTGCGACTCCTTACAGTCTCAAGGTGAGATTTAAGGCAGGGAAGTTCGGCCGCAAAAGTGGTGAGGGCTGGTACAAGTATGGGAAGTAAGGAGGGGGGGCATGCATCACTTTGAGAATCTGAAGGTGGAGAAGGAGCAGAAGGTTCTCCTTGTGACCCTCAATCGTCCTCCTTACAATCCCCTGAGTTCCGCCCTCTATGGCGAGTTGATGGAGCTTTGCCAGGAAGTGGAGAAGTCCGACGACATAAAGGTGGTGGTCATAACGGGTTCGGAGAAGGCCTTCTCGACCGGTTTGGATGTGAAGGAGGTGGAGGGGAAGAGCCCTGTGGAGATGGGCAGGATTGGGGATCTGAGCCGCAGGGCCTCCTGTGCCCTGGCGGAGCTTTCCGTGCCCACTGTGGCTGCCATAAGGGGCCTTGCGGTCGGTGGGGGGCTTGAGCTCGCCCTTTGCTGCGATTTCCGCTTTGCCTCGGAGGATTCCCGTTTTGGGCAGCCGGAGATAAACCTGGGGATCATCCCCGGTGGAGGGGCCACCCAGAGGTTGCCGAGGCTTATAGGCCTTTCCAAGGCCAGGGAGCTCCTTTTCGGCGGCCAGATGATAGATGCCAGGAGGGCCCTGGAGATCGGGCTTGTGGATCGGGTCTATCCTCCCGAGAGCCTCCTGGAGGAGTCCTTGAAGTTTGCCAGGGAGATTGCCGCAAAGCCCCTGGTGGCCCTTAAGGCCTTGAAGCGGGCCATCAACAGGGGCATCGAGATGTCCTTGGAGGGCGCCCTTGTCTACGAAGGTCAGTGTTTCCTTCAGACCTTCGTGTCCGAGGACGGGCGCGAGGGACTCAGGGCCTTTGTCGAGAAACGGAAACCCGAATTCAAGGATAGATGAGGAGGTTGAGATGGCGAGACGGGCTTGTATCATCGCCGGAGGCATGTGCAAGTGGGGGGTTCGCGAGGCCTCCTTGGTGGACATGGTCCAGGAGGCGGCCAAGGAGTGCCTTGAGGACATCCCGGGGCTCAAGCCCAAGGACATCGATGGTTTTCTCTTTGCCAGCTCCTATGCGGGCAGGTGTTCCTTTCAGGTGAACACCGCCCCGGTGATGGCCGAAAGGCTGGGTCTTAAGCCCACCTCCATCTGTGCCAGGGTGGATGTGCTCTGTGCCGGAGGGAGCACCGGCATCCTTCTGGCCAAAGGGCTGGTGGAGAGCGGGATGGCCGATATAGTGATGGTGGCCGGGGGCGAGAAGCTCTATACCCCCCAGAAGTGGGAGGTCTTTTACAGCGAGCTTGCCTCCATAGATCATGACTGGGATGCCCCTCACGGTCTGGGGCTTCCTCCTCCCTTCTTTGCCCTCATTGCCAAGGAGCACATGAAGCATTACGGGACCACCAAGGAGCAGATGGCCTGGGTTTCGGTCACAAATTACAATTACGGTTCCGAGAACCCCAAGGCCCAGTTCCAGAAGAAGCTCACCCTTGAAGAAGCGCTCGGTGCCCCTCCTGTGGTTCCGCCCCTGACCCTCTATGATTGCTGCCCCATCACCGACGGGGCGGCGGCGGTCATCATCGCCGAGGAGTCGAGGGCCAAGGATCTTACTGACAGGCCCCTCGTTTACATCCGCGGCGGGGCCCAGGCCTCCCTGCACAGCGTTTCGGCCAACTGGCCGGGGGAGCACCTGGCCGACTGGGCCCACCTCAGGGTGGCGGCAAAGAGGGCCTATGAGAGCGCGGGGGTTGGGCCCGAGGACATCGATGTGGCCCAGACCCACGACTGTTTCAGCATCTCCCAGATCATCGAGGTGGAGGAGCTTGGGTTCTGCAAGAAGGGCGAGGGCGGTTCCTTCATCGAGTCCGGTCAGACCCGTATAGGGGGAAAGATCCCCCTTAACACCGATGGGGGGCTTCTTTCCTGCGGGCATCCCTTCGGGGCCACGGGTATCCGTCAGGCCATAGAGATAATGCGCCAGTTGCAGGGGAGGGCCCGCTTCCAGGTGGAGGGTGCCGAGATCGGCCTCACCCACAACCTGAGCGGGCTCAATGTGGAGCACACCATTGTGATTTACGGTCGTGAGCCCAAGTAGGAGGTGCAGAGATGGCGATCTTGGGGATACCTATCCTGGAGGACAAGTACCCGGTGACCATGGACATGTGGCCCCTTGAGGCCAAGGAGTTCAACAGGGTCCATCAGTTTTACGAGAACCTGAAGGCCGGAAAGTTCACCACCACCAGGTGCCGCACCTGTGGCCATGTGGCCTATCCCCCTCGGGTGATCTGCCCCGAGTGCTATTCGGATGAGCTCGAGTGGGTGGAGCTGCCCAAAAGGGGCAGGGTGATCAATTTCACCGAGGAGGTGAGGGGGGTACCCCTGGGATTTGAGTCCCCCTTGATTCACGCCTGGATAGATCTGGGGGAGGGGAGTCCCATAAAGAGGATCCTGAGCCGCGTAATCAACTGTCCTGTGGGGAAGTTGAAGGAGGGCTCTGAGGTTCAGCTTGTGGTCTTCGAAGTCCCCTCCCATCCCATAGAGGTCAAAGGCGGTGAGATGAGGTGGGCAGAGAGGGTATTTTTCGCCTTTGAACCCGTGGAAAAATAGTCCTTTAGATGGGGGAGCCTTTGGGCTCCCCCTCTTTTTATCTTTTTCCTATCTCGATCCTGTCCTTCACCTCGTAAATGAGGGCTATCATCAGGGTTAGGTAGTCCCGCAGGTGGCGGGTGAGCAGGAAATTGTCCCTCACAAATTCCCTCGCCTTCTTCCCCATGGCCTTGAGGATCTCGGGGTGGGTCAGAAGGTAACGGATCCTCAAGGCGGCCCCCTCCGGGGTATGGACCCTGAAGCCCGTATGGTGGTTTATGACCTGAAGCCTTATTCCTCCCGTATCGCCCCCTATCACCGGTTTTCCCTTCCACAGGGCCTCGGTCACGGTGAGGCCAAAGCCCTCCTTTAGGGACTTTTGCAGCACGATTGTGGCCCCCCTCTGCAGGGCATTTACGGTGAGATCGGCCTTGGGTTGCAACATGAGGATGAAGGCGTCGGGGTCATCCCCGACCGACAGTTTCACCTCC
>QMLA01000013.1 GCA_003646585.1 Deltaproteobacteria bacterium
CAGGGACTTTGACAGGCCCTTTGAAGAGGTATGGCGCAGCACCATAGAAGGGCTCACCAGGGCAGGGGAGTTCATATCCTTCAGCGAGAAGGACAGTGGGCTCATAGTGGTAGAGAAGGAACTTTCCGGGGACGACCTTCCCGGGTTTATAATGGGCGGGCCGGCCCTGGTAGTGTGGCACCGGGGTAGTGTCAAGGGAAGCATTTTCGTGAAGCCCCTTTCCGAAAACTCAACGAGGGTCTTTGTGAATGTGAAGATAAAGGGCTTGGGAACCCCTCTATTAGGGAAGTATCCCATCGAATACGCCCTTGCCTCAAACGGCAGGATGGAAAAGACGTATCTAGACCTCATCGAGGGAATGGTCCTTGCCTCGAGGAAGTTCGAGGCCCTCGAAAGGAGATACCATGAGGCCGTTGCAGAGGACCCTGAGGCCGTCCTGGGGATAAAAACGAAGGCCCTGACTGAAGAAGTGGTTGCAGTCCTCGGTCTTGAAAGCTCGACGGGTGTTTTGATTGTAGCCGTAAAGGAAGGCAGCCCAGCTGAAGACGTGGGTCTTCAAAAGGGAGATGTGATCCTCGAAGTAGAGGGCCAAAGGATTGCTTCTCTTGCCACTTTCAGAGAACTTGTGCGGAGGAACGTCAACAGGGATGCGCTGGCCTTCAAGATAATGCGCCGTGGGAAGATCCTGACCGTGAAAGTTCCTCTTCCCTGATTGCACATGAGGCCTCTAGGATGTCCATTGGATCCGATTCTCAAAGGAGATTGGGAATCGCCTCCTTTAGGCCTGCCCGCTATCGAAGAGATTTTGGTAAAATATATCAAAAGCTAGTTTTAGCTGAGGCAGCACTGTATTCTGCCCTTTGACAATTTGGCAATCTTTTTGAATTTGGTGATGGAGGAGGGAAGTTTTGAGGGTATTTTCTTAAACCCGACCCCTCTTGCTAACCCCTTGAAATCATAAGAAAATCGGAGAGGGGCGTTACGAACGTGACCTGAAAAAGAAGGGATTGCGACCCGGCAGGGCGCGATGAACTTCACCAGGTAGAATTTCGTCCAAAGGGTGCCCTTCACACCCTGATTTTTTTCAGGTATCAAAAAGCCGAAAGGAAGAAATTATGCTTGACAGAAGTCAAAAGGAGCTCCTCGATCGCGTCCTCAATGCCCAGAGCATAGCTGTGATCGGGGCAGGGGAGGTACCGGGTAAGGTCGGTTATAACATCATCGAAAGCCTCCTCTTTTCCGGCTACCGGGGGAGGATCTACCCAATACACCCGCGCCTTCAAAATGTCCTCGGCCTGAAGGTCTATCGATCCTTACGCGATCTCCCCGAAGGGGCGGATCTGGCAATTGTTGCAGTCAATCAGTATGCGACCGTAGAAGTGCTAGATGACTGTGCTGCCCGAGGGGTTTTGGGAGTCGTCTGTATAGCCGGAGGATTCAGGGAACTTGGTCCAAGAGGGGAAGAGCTGGAAGAAAGGCTCGTTGAGAGGGCCAGAAAAAATGGGCTGATCCTCATAGGGCCCAATACCCTAGGATTCATCAATCCCTGGGCGAAGATAAACACAACCTTTTACCCCATGCACCTCAAAGAGGGCTCGGTGGGGCTGATAAGCCAAAGCGGCGGCATCGGCCTCACAATGGTTTACAGGGCCTTCGACGAGGACCTCGGGCTCAGCAAATGGATAGGCTGTGGAAACCGCAGCACTCTGAAGTTCAGCGATTATCTCCATTACCTGGCCTGCGATCCCAAGACCAAGGTGATTGGGATCTTTCTGGAAGGAACAGAAGATGCGAAGGAGATGGTGGAACTCGCAAAGGAGATCGTGAAGGAGAAACCCATTGTGGTTTACAAGGCTGGCCGGAGCCATAGGATAGACTTCGCAACCGTAACCCACACCGGAAGTATGGCCGGATCCTACCGGGTTTACCGGGACATCTTCGAAGAGGCGGGTATCCTCATGGTCGATAGCATCGAAGAGCTGGTAGCGGCCTGCAAGGCCCTCGCTCTGAGTCCATTGCCCTCTGGGGACGGTATCGGCATCCTGACCCATACGGCGGGACCGAGCATCCTCGTTCTGGATGAACTCCTTCAAAGGGAATGCCGGGTGCCCCCTTGGAGAGAAGAAACAGTGAGGGCAGTGGAGGAAGTCCTTAGGGGCAATCCTCCAACGGTCATCAAAAACCCCCTTGACGTTCCCGGTGCTGGTTTTGATTGCGTAACTTATGGCAAGCTCGCCCAAAAGCTCCTTGAGGATGAAGGGATAGGGAGCCTCCTTTGTATCTTCACCCATAACCGCCTTTGGCGCTTCCCGAGCGCAGAGCTTATCGACCTTTCCCGCCACCAGCCAAAGCCCCTTTTGGCTTACTTCGTTTCCCCCTCCGAGGGGGTGAAGGAGGAGCGAAGGTGGCTTCAGAGTCAAGGCATACCCGTTTACACTGACCCCCATCTTGCCTCAGTCGGCCTTTTCGCCCTGCACCACCGACGCCAGGTCCTTATGGAAGAAGAAGATGAAGGCCAGGGGCCAAAATTCCCCGACCTCAAACCCTATCTCCAGAAAGCCTTAAGGGAAGGGAGGCGGATCCTGACGGAGGTCGAAGGCAAGGCCTTACTTTCAGCCCTTGGCGTGAGCGTTCCCCGATGGCAAGAGGTAAACAGCGAGGAGGAAGCGGTGGCCGCAGCCCTAAAGATGGGTTTTCCCGTGGTCCTCAAGGTGCTTTCGCCAAAGATCGTCCACAAAACCGAGGTCAAGGGGGTCCACTTGAATCTTTCAGATCCCGAGCAGGTCCGCCGTGCCTGGAGGGAGATGATGGAATCGGTTCGTCCCCTTGACCCATATGCCCGGGCAACTGTGCAGGAGATGGCACCTGAGGGAATGGAGGTGATTGTGGGATTGACGACAGATCCCCATTTTGGTCGGGTCCTTATGTTCGGACTGGGTGGGGTATTCGCGGAGGTCCTGGAAGATGTGGTCTTTTGCCTTCCGCCGATTAGCCCGAGGAAGGCCTTAAGGCTTATGAAGCGCCTCAAGGCCAGCCAGGTCCTTTTCGGCCACCGCAGAGAAGACCCGATGGATGTGGAGGCACTGGCGGAATTGATCAGCCTCCTGAGCCACCTTGCCGTCGCATATCCGGAAATTGTGGAGATGGACCTGAACCCAGTCGTGGTCTACCCCAGGGGCCTGAAGGTCCTCGATGTCCGCCTGCGTTTAAGCGACTGATCTCCCTCCGTGCTCGAGGGGCCAGTCTGTATTATCCTTATCCAGTGGAAATGGAGAAGCTGGAGGAGATCCTGGCCCGCAACCTGAATCCATCTCAGTATCAGGCCGTCACCACGATTCAGGGCCCTTTGCTGGTTGTTGCAGGGGCAGGGACGGGAAAGACCAGGGTGATCGAGTACAGGGTCCTTTACATGGTGGAGCAGGGGATAAAGCCCGAATCGATCCTGCTGCTCACCTTTACCCGCCGCGCCGCCCGGGAGATGCTCTGGAGGGCATCGCGTCACAACCGGCTCTGCCAAAGGGTCAATGGAGGGACATTCCACAGCTTCGGTTTTTCGGTCATAACCCAATTTGCCCACATCCTGGGTTACAAACGGCCCCTCTCCTTTCTCGATGAGGCCGACTCCGAGGAACTTCTGGGGAGACTCGCTTCAAGGCTCGGCTTAAAGGACAAAGAGACGCGGATGCCATCCAAATCGACCTTGAGGGCTGTAATGAGCGCCTCTTTCAACCGCAGGGAAAGCATAGAGGAGGTGCTCCTCAAGGAATATCCCCATTTCCTCGAATGGGCCGACGATCTGGAGAGGTTGAAGGAAGAATATGTGAAGTACAAGATCGAACACAACCTGCTGGATTACGACGATCTGCTCCTCTACCTGAAGGTGCTCCTCGAGGAGGAAAAGGTGAGAGAGAGACTCTCGGAACGCTACAAGTTCATAATGGTGGACGAGTATCAGGACACAAACCGAATCCAGGCCGAAATCGTTTACCTCCTCGGTCAGGACCACAGAAATGTCATGGCGGTAGGAGATGACGCCCAATCCATTTACGGCTTCAGGGGAGCAAGGTTCGAGAACATGTTCGAGTTTCTGGATGTCTTTCCGGAGGCGAAGGTGATAAGGCTTGAGGAAAACTACCGGAGCACCCAGCCGATCTTGGACCTGGCCAATTCGGTGATAGGTTCCGCAAGGCGGAAGTACACAAAGGTGCTGAGGGCCCAAAGGCCTGGAGGTGGGAAACCGGCCCTTTTGGTCTTCAAGGACTCCGAGTCAGAGGCCTCCTGGATCGCCCAAAAGGTAAAGGAGCTCTGGGACGAAGGCCTTCCCCTTGACAGGATCGCCGTCCTCTTCAGGAGCATGTACATAGCCAGGCCCCTTGAGCTGGCCCTTTCAAAACTCGCAATACCTTATAGGACTTACGGAGGCCTGAGGTTCACCGAAACGGCCCACGTGAAGGACCTCCTCGCCCACCTGAGGATCCTTGCCAACCCCTTGGACGAGCTCGCCTGGTACAGGGCGTTGATGCTGATCGAAGGGGTGGGTTCCAAGACGGCAGAGAGGATTATATCAGGGATAGGGACAAGTGGAGATTGGATGAACGCCCTCGCGGGGTATGAAAGCCTGGGGAGGGCCGGGGAGGGGATAAGGCGACTCAAGGAGGCCCTTTCCGAAGCCCGAAGGACCCGGAGTTTTCCGGAATCGGTTTCCATCCTGATTGACTACTACCGTCCGATTCTGGAGGCAAAGTACGATGACTATCCCAGACGTTGGGGAGATATCGAGGCCCTAAGGCACATAGCAGGGGCTTACAGGTCCGTTGAGGACTTCCTGCTCGATTTGGTCGTTCTGGAATCGCCGGAAAGAAGCCTCGAAAGGCGTGAGGACCTTCCCCTTGATACAAAGCCCCTGGTGCTTTCGACCATCCACTCCGCCAAAGGACTCGAATGGGATGCGGTGTTCATCATGGGCGTGGCAGATGGCCACATACCGATTTCCTACAGCCACCTCTCAGAAGAAGAACTCGAAGAGGAGAGGAGGCTCCTTTATGTGGCCATAACCAGGGCGAAAAGGGAGCTCTATCTCACGATGTCCCACCAGGGCACCCGGGGAGGGATCTCGACATTCCTCAAGCTCTCGAGGTTCCTCGATAGGCCCGAAGTGCTCAAGTGTCTCGATGTCCCCAGGAGACCCCTTTACAACTTTCAGCCCGAAAGGAGGCCAAAGGAACTTCTGATGGCCAGGATCCTCAGGGAAGGGAGGGACGAGGGATAAGAGGGATGCTTCATTTTCATTTCTTTTTGCGGGATTTCTCCCTATACATATCGGCATCGGCCTCAGCAAAGACCTGCTGAAGGGTCTTTCCACTTTGGGGATCCCAGGTGGCCACACCGATGGACATCAAGAGGGGTGGTTTGTCTTTGTGAAGGGCATTGTGCTGCTGGATCTCCCTGTGCAGGCGATCCCTTACAGTTCTGGCTCCCCTCAGGTCCGTCTCGGGTAAGACGACGAGGAATTCATCCCCTCCGTAGCGCACCGCAATGTCACTTTTTCTGAGCACCTTCTCAAGGACCCTGGCTCCCCTCCGCAGCAGCTCATCTCCTGCTTCATGTCCCAGGGTATCGTTTACCGGCTTCAAATCATCCAGATCTATGACCATGAGCGAAAGGGGTGAACCTTTGCGTTTTGCCTTCTCGATCTCCTTGGGAAGGTATCCGGCCAGGAAGGTCCTGTTGTAGAGACCTGTGAGGGGATCCTTCATGGCCATTTCGTGGAGTTTCTCCCTGAGCTTGAGCTGTTCCAGTGCGGAAAAGCTGGCCCTGAAGAGCACCTCCATCATCTCCCTTTCCGCTGGTCCACAACGGAGTTGATCCAGAACCTTGCGTTGCCCAAGGTGCTTTACGAGACCCGAAAAGTCCTTCCCCAGAATGGCCTCAAGGGCCCTCCTGGTATGTCCCTCAATCTCCTCCCTGGTCGATGAAGCCGCTATGTCGGCAAGGGCTCGATTCAGAAGCCTGAGCTTTTGGTTGATCTCGGTGATCTGGACCAGGGTGTCAGAAAGCGTACTTGACAGCGAATCGACTTCCCTCAATCCGAAGCTCCTGTGGATCGGTATCGCCTTGGGAATGTTGCGAACGGCCTGAAGGAGCAGGAAAAGGGGGCGCATCAAGCTCTTGGTGACAAGGATAAAGAGCAGGCCGAGGATCCCCGCAACCAACAAAAGCTGAAGGAAGAGGGTCCGCTTTGCGAGGTCATAGAGGTCCAAAGCGGGTCGGTGAAGTATCTCCAGGGACATCCGCGGATTGCGCAGGAAGTTGGGCTTGACGAGACGAAGTTGTCCATTGCTTAAGACAACCTCCGGTTGGCCGGTGGAATGCTCAGGAACGATCTCGATACGCTCCACACCAAACATTCCGGCTATCTTTTCCAGATCCTCACGTTTGATAAACCTCCCCATGATCACATACCCGCGGGGAGGACCGGAACCATCGCTCTTCAACACGGGATGGGCAGCTACCGCAAAGGGGAGCCCCTCAAACCATATGACCCTTTTTAAGGGAGTGTCGGGGGCCAAAGCGCTGCGGAGGATGGACAGCAGCCTTTCAACCTTGCCATCGAACAATACTTGCCCCGAAAGGGACGCAAACCGCCCTCCTGCTACAGGCTCTCCCTGCAGGTCCACAAAGAGAAAGACGTCTATGTCATTGTCTCGGAAAGCCGATGGACAGACATTGGCCCTGGCAAATTCGGGGAAACGTTCCCTCATGAAGATATAAGCTTCATCCCAAACGGCCTCATCCCGCGTTTTACCCAAGAGATCTTCCAGGAAGGAACGGAAATACCCTTCTATGCCCCGTGAGAGGGTTGCCGCATGCCCTTTTTCTATCTTGAGAAAACTCGCATGGAGGAACCTTATGGAAAGCACGGTGTACAAAAAGAGACCCCCCAAAGCCAACAGGACAAATAACGCCAAATACTGACGGATTCCCCAGGACTTCAAAATTCGTTCTCCGTGGTTATCCGCCGATAATTATAGGAAAACCGCTTCTTTCTGGGTAGTGCTCTGATGAGGACTTTGAGGAAACAATGGGAAAAGTGTTGCATTTGAACTATAATAAAGTTGCAAGTATCAGTGAGGGAAGATACTGGATGAAGGTGCCATTGGAGGATTTCAAATTGAATAGCAACTTAGGGATATATGTTCACGAAAGAGTTGAAGCCATCGATTATTTGGATGGGAGTGAAGCGCATTTGTTAAAAACATTTGAAAAGGTTTCAGATTGACATATGATTTCAATGGAGTTGTCACGAGATATCTCGGGAAGCATTTCAGAAGCGTTTACGCCATTGAAGGTGGCATCCAAAGATGGAATTATTGGAGTGGATGTCCAGAAGATCATGTAGGAAGTCTATTTTTAGCTTTAGCGCTGAGAACTTTAGTTCATGCCAATCTTTTACGTGAATTTGCAAATTCGTTCATTGTAATTGCGAGTCCTTCAAAAAAGCTCAAAATTCCCCTCGATGATTCATGGATAGCCATGAAATTCTCCGCAAATAGAGCGAAAAGATTTCAAACCTCAACAATTTTGAATAGAGAAGGAAGGAGTGCTGTAATCCTTAAGAAGGAACTTTCCTCAGAAAGCAAACCCAGAAAAATTAAAACTAATTATTTTCGTGTATCCCACAGAATTTCAGTGCCAAAAGTGGTATAGAGGTGACATACTGGCTTACAGATTTCATGAGATAATTATGGGGAGTGGAAATTCATTAGAAAATTTGCTTTGCTTTAAAGCGGTTTAGAGATATTTTTGCTGCAAAATTTTGCTTCAAAACACAAATCCTGTAAAGGAATTCCATATTTACGTGGAGAATCTCTTGAGATTGTTCCAAGGAATATCATAGTGTATTCGAATAACTGGAGAATTATTGATCAAGAGTGGATGGCAAATGAAGATTTGCCTGTGGACTATGTATTATACAGAAGCTTATTGCACGATATATCACCAAATTTTGTGTGGTTGAGAATAAAAGGGAGAAAGATGCTCTTATATACTTTCTGATAAAGCAGCTTTACAATCAAGTTGATGGCAAGAGATTCCTGAGCTTCAGGATATGGAGGTGGAGTTTCAGAAGGGAGTGGGCGGTTTATGAGCTTTTGGCTAATCCGAAGAGGAGTCTTTGAACTTCCTTTATCCTTTCCATGCCCTTTACCTCCTCCGGGAGGGCCCGAAGGAGGGTGAGGGGGAGGGAGGGGAAGCGGTTCCTGAGGTAAGAGAGGTATCCCTTTTGCATTTCCTTTTTTCTTTGGTGGAAGGGGCAATCGGCCTCTGTGATCACCTGGTTTACGATGAGGTGATTCACCCAGAGGCCGTTTCCCTTAAGTTCTGAGAGAATCCGTTCGGTCTGTTTAACCCCTAAGGCTTCCGGGATCGTGACGAGCACATAGGAAACTTTCCCTTTGTCCTTTATAAAGGACTCTATCTCCTCTGAGAGCCTCCTCCAGCCATCCACTATTTCCAGAATCCCCCTTTTTGCTTTTAGTTTTACGGCCTCCTTCGCCTTCTCCACATAGCCCATAAGTTGCAGATAAAAACGCGTAGCCCCTTCAAGGTGCTTCAGAAAGAGGGTGGGAAGTTTCAGCAATTTCAAGGTATGACCTGCGGGAGCAGTATCCCACACTATGATATCGAAGGTGCCCTTTGTGGTCAGTTCATAGATGTAATAGAGCATATACTCCTCCTCAATTCCGGGGGCACTGCCTATGTATTGGAGGACAAAATCCTCATCAAGGTCTGTAAAGGCCCTGACCACTTCGTATATTTCGCCCCCGAAACGCTCCCTCCAGCGCTTAAGGATGACCTCGGATGATATTTCCTGGGCATAAAGGTTCAGCGTTTTTGGGATTCTTCTCACTGTAGGACCTATTTCAATTTCGAATATGTCCGAAAGGGAAGGGGTGGGGTCGCTTGAGAGGAGGAGGGTGGATTTTCCCCGTTCGGCACAAAAGAGGGCCATCGCCGATGCACAGGTAGTTTTGCCAACACCGCCCTTTCCTCCCACCATGATCAATCTTTTGCCGAGGATGTCCCCAAGCATCCTTCAAAGAAGCACCAATACTGTATAGCCGATTCCGACCGCCCAGCAGTAAGGGGCAAATCTGTAAAGTTTCCCCCCTCTCACGACCTTCAAGAGGAACAGCAGGGCGAGAGAGCCGCTGAGGAAGGCACTCACTGTTCCCATTGCCAGGGGCAATATGGGTGCCTTCGCCATCCGAGGGGCCTCCAGGATCGCTGCCCCAACGAGGGCGGGAATGGCCAAAAGAAAAGAGAACTCACCGGCCCAGTGCCGTTCAAGCCCCCTGTGCAATCCCGTCGCTATGGTCAGTCCCGAGCGGGAGAGTCCTGGAAGGACCGACAGCCCCTGGGCGATCCCCACAAGGAGGGCATCCAAGGGAGAGGTCCGCAGGGCGTCCTTTTTCCCCTGGGGGGCCTTACGGGTTGACCAGAGATAGAACCCCGTGAGTATGAGCATGGTCGAGGCCAGGATCCCTGACTCAAAGGCCCTTCTGGCGAAAAAATGCGCAATTAGGCCTGCCACAGCCGTGGGGAGGGTTCCCAGGAGGATGAGCCGGCTCGGATATGCCAGAGGGTCCCTGATGAGGCTCCAGATCCTTTTGCGCAGGACGACGAGGATCGCAAAGAGGGTTCCAATGTGAACGGCCACATCGAACTCGAGGCTTGGACCCTTCCACCTGAGCAGTTCCTGAAGGATCACGAGGTGCCCCGAACTTGATATGGGCAGAAACTCCGTCACTCCCTGCACCACACCCAAGGCTATGGCTTCGGAGATAGCTATCTTAGCCTCCTTTTGAGATCCTGAAGCATGGAATAGGGCAGAAGCAGATCCCCTCGTCCCTTCCCCAGCTCGATCTCCTCCTTGGCAGAACCGTGGTAATCGCTTCCCCCTGTAATGGCGAGGTCATATTGCAGGGCCAGTCTGCGGTACAGCTCCTTTTGTCCATTGTCGTGATCGGGGTAATAAACCTCGATTCCCACAAGACCTTCTCCTTTCAGCTTCTTTACGAATTCCTCAAGCTGCTCTGGATCCAGCTCAAGGGTGAAGGGGTGGGCCAGAACGGGGAGGCCCCCGGCCTCAAGGATGGTCTTTATAGCCTCCTCGGGGCTGAACCTGAACTTCTCCACATATGCCGGTCCTCCCTTTCTGAGGAACCTTTCAAAGGCCTCCTCCACAGATGAGACATAGCCCCTTTTGACCATGGCGAGGGCAAAATGAGGCCGGCATATCTGGCCATC
>QMLA01000014.1 GCA_003646585.1 Deltaproteobacteria bacterium
AGGACCCTGATGGGCTGATCCCTCAGGGCATCGATGTATGCCAGGAGACCCTCATATCCCATCGGGAAGGCCAGTTCCATTATCTCTGTGATGATGGTGGTCGTGCCGCTTTTGATGGCGTAGCGGATGAATTCATCGGGGGAGTGGTAATAGACCATGTGGGCGTGGGCATCTATAAATCCCGGAGCGACGACCTTTCCTGAGGCATCGATGACTTCCGTTTGAGGCCCGATGAGATGATCGACCTCCGGGCCCACGTATGCTATCCACTTGTCCTTGGTGGCTATGCAGTGGTTGCGAAGGAGCTCACCGGTGTAAACATCAACCAGATCCCCTCCCATAACCACGAGGTCCGCCTTCTCATCCCCGAGGGCCACCCTCATTAGTTCTCTCATCTTTTGGGGTTCAACCAGATCCCTCACCTTCAACCTCCTTATCAGATGGTGGGGGTGAAATTTTACCCTTAATTTGGTGACAGTTTCACGTCACGTTTAAGGAGTCAAGGGATAAAGACATCCATCGGGCTTCATCCGGAAATCGGCAGCCCCTAATAAAGACAGAAGGTGCTCGACCCCTTCCCCAGCTCCTGCGGGGGTTTACAAGGAAGAAAATTGTCGGTATATTTGCAATAACCAACAAAACTTCGACACGGAAGTATGGGAAATCAGCGCCTTGTTGATTGAGGGGACAGCACATCGCATATCGCCTCCCAGAGACCAAATACAAGGAGTGTGACCTTCGATCTTGGGAAGAGAGGATCTCATCCGTGTTAGGGCAACAACCAACAAAAAGGAGGTGTTCCTATGTTAGGGAAAACGGTATCGAGAAGGGAATTTTTTGGTGAAGTGGGCAAACTGGCTACAGGGGCAGCCTTGGGGGTTACACTGGTCGGTTTCGAAGGCCGATCCAAAGCCGAGGAGGGGACATGGCCATGGCCTTATGTGCAGCTTGACGTTGAGGCTGTCAAGGCAAAGGCCTATGAAATCTTCCCCAAGGGACACTGTATGTATGCGACGTTTGGGGCCCTTATACTCTCCATGCGGGAAAAAGGGATAGACGAACGATATAAAATACTTCCCCTCGAGATGATGGAATATGGAAAGGGAGGACTGATGGGGTGGGGGACCCTTTGTGGTGTGCTGAATGGAGCGGCTGCTTTCATAACCCTGGTTTCAAGGGACTATGGCAAGTTGATAGATCAACTTGTGGGTTGGTATGTAGAGACTCCCCTTCCTATCTACAGGCCTGCCAATCCGAAAATTGAGATAAAGGCACAGAGCATCGCCGGTTCTCCTCTCTGTCACGTTTCCGTCACTAAATGGTGTGAGGTCTCGGGATTTGGGTCCAAGTCTCCACAAAGGGCGGAGCGATGCCGGAGGCTTGCAGCTGATGTGGCTGGGAAAGCCGCCGAGTTATTGAACATGGCCTTGGCAGGGAAGGCCATACCCCCTTGGTCACCTTCGGAATCAGTCAAAGGTTGTCTCAAGTGTCACGGACCGAAGGGCGAGGTGAAGGACGTCTTCGGGAAAATGGAATGTCTGATGTGCCATCCCGGAATGGAGAAGGGTCATTAAATTATCAAAAAACCTTCCAGGGGAGGGGATCATTCCCCTCCCCCCTTCTTCCGTCCAGCTCTTCGTTTTACATGATAAAGGCCTCTTAAAAGGTTCGGAACTAAACCTGTTTTTAAGGGCTATTCCGGTGATTTCAAGACATCATGGTATAGGCTTTGGGGCATTTGTTTAGGATGACCCTGAGGCCTGTGGGGAGTGTGAATGATGCAAACCCTTCCACTGGGATCTCGGGGAAACAGATTGGGGATTTAGGGTGGGTTTTAAACAAGCAATCGGTCCCTTGACCTGGGTTTCGGTAGGGCGATAACATGGTCTCTCCCTCGGAGACGGAGATGGCCAAGACCTTTGAGGAGATCAACGAGAAGATCAGAAAGGGAGAGGCCGTGGTGGTCACGGCCGAGGAGATGGTCGAGATCGTCAGGAAGGAGGGTGTCGAGAAGGCCGCAAGGCGGGTGGATGTGGTCACCACCGGGACCTTTGCGCCCATGTGTTCCTCGGGGGCCTTTCTGAACTTCGGTCACACAAGGCCGAGGATCAAGGCCCATAGGGTCCTCATCAACAATGTCCCAGCTTATGCCGGATTGGCCGCAGTAGACATTTATATAGGTGCCACCGAACCGGCCATAGATGACCCTTTAAACAAGATCCATCCGGGCACCTTCGATTACGGAGGGGGGCACGTAATCGAGGATCTGGTGGCCGGAAAGAGGGTGCATCTTGTCGCCGAAGGTTATGGGACGGACTGCTATCCCAATCGCCGGGTGGAGCTCGATTTGAGGCTCAGCGACTTCAGAGACGCCTTCCTCTTCAACCCGAGGAATTGCTATCAGAATTACAGCTGCGCGGTAAACCTCTCCAGTCGCATCCTCTACACCTACATGGGCGTGCTCAAGCCCAAAGCCGGCAACGTCACCTACTGCAGTGCGGGCCAACTGAGCCCTCTGCTCAAAGATCCCTTCTACCGGACGATAGGCCTTGGAACGAGGATCTTTTTGGGCGGTGGAGAGGGCTATGTTGTCTGGCACGGTACCCAACACAGCCCCGGGGTCCCGAGGAGCGAAAAAGGGGTGCCCCTTGGGCCTGCGGGGACCCTTGCGGTGATAGGGGACCTCAAGGGGATGAGCCACAGGTGGCTTAAGGGGGCAAGCATTCTCGGGTATGGCCCTTCGCTCTTTGTGGGAATAGGTATCCCCATACCGGTGCTGGACGAAGAAATGGCCTATTATACAGGACTGGGGGACGATGAGCTCTTCACCCAGATCGTGGACTTCGGGAACGACTACCCCCAGGGGGAGGTGAGGGTCCTGGGTTACGTGAGTTACAAGGAATTGAAAAGCGGAAAGATCAGGTTCCAGGGCAAGGAAGTTCCCACGGTACCCCTGTCAAGTTACAAAAGGGCAAAGGAGATCGCCGAGACCCTCAAGGGCTGGATAAAGGAGGGCCGATTCCTCCTGGGCATCCCTCAGAAGAAGCTGCCCGCATGAGCCCCTTGTTGAAAGGTCCGGAACTGGCCCTTAAACTTTGAACCAGGAGGGGGCAATGGATAAGATCCCCGACTATAAGGAGCTGGAAAGGGAGTTGAACAAGTATTTGGAGAAGAAGTACGGTGATAGGATCCGCCTGATCGTGTCCGCCTTCGAACCCCGCGTTGCCGGACAGGACAAGGGGTCAAGGCCCGAGAGGAGGAAGACTCCCATCGATTTCGACATAAGACCTGAGGAACTCATCTCCTATCTCAATTCCTTCATCGTCAAACAGGACAGGGCCAAGGAGATCCTCGCCACAAAGATCTGCACCCATTACAACCGCATAAAGTATTACCTCTCCAGGGGCAAGGAACCCACGGGATTGGGCACCATAAAGAACAACATCATCCTCATCGGCCCAACCGGTGTCGGCAAGACCTACATGGTGAAACTCATCGCCGACAGAATCGGAGTTCCTTTTGTCAAGGCCGATGCCACCAAGTTCAGCGAGACCGGCTATGTGGGAGGGGATGTGGAAGATCTGGTCAGGGAGCTGGTCCTTGAGGCCGATGGCGATGTGGAACGGGCCCAGTACGGGATCATTTACATCGATGAGATCGACAAGATCGCATCAAGCGGCAACATCATAGGCCCGGATGTGTCCCGCACAGGGGTACAGCGGGGTCTGCTGAAGCTCATGGAGGAAACCGAAGTGGAACTCAAACCCTCCAATGATCCCATCTCCCAGTGGGAGGCCATTGAGCATTATCGGAGGACGGGAAAGCGGCAGCGCAGGTCCATAAACACGAGACACATCCTGTTCATCGTGAGTGGTGCCTTCAACGGCCTAGAGGATATCATCAGGCGGAGGATGAAGAAGGAGGGAATTGGCTTTGGACAGCAGATAAGGTCCAGGGACGAGCGGTTCGAATACCTGAAACACGTAACCCCCGAGGACTTGATTGAATACGGGTTCGAATCCGAATTCGTGGGACGTCTTCCGGTTATCGCAGTCTTGGAGCCCCTCGATGTGGATGACCTATATCAGATCCTCAAGAACCCCAACAGCCCCCTTATAGCCAACAAAAAGCGGGACTTCAGGGCCTATGGGATAGAGGTGGTCTTTGAGGACGAAGCCCTGAGGAGGATAGCCGAGCTGGCCCATCTACAGAGGACGGGGGCAAGGGGCTTGGTGAGCGTGATAGAGCAGGTGTTGTTGAAATATGAACGCAAGCTCCCCTCGACATCGATAAGGCATCTTGTGGTGACCAGGGAAATGGTCGATGATCCGGAAGGGGAGCTTCAGAGGCTCCTTGAGGATCCCGGCAGTGAGACCTACCTCAGGCGCTTTGAGGGAGCCCTTCGCAGGGAGAGGGAGGAGATCGAGGCGTACATCCTTTCAAGGAAAGGGGAATTCGAGGGGCAGTATGGACCCCTCTTTGAGGGGGAAAGGGTGGGGATACTTGCCGAAAGGCTTCTGAGTCGGGAGGACGACCTCAATACGGCCCTTGAAGAGCTCTGGCGTTGCTATCGACAGGTCAGGGCCTTTGAGAAGTCCTTTCGCGACCGTTACGGGATAGAGATCTCCTTCGATCGGGAAGCAGTCGATCACCTTCTGAAGATGCTCTTTTCGGGGGAGAAGTCACCGAAGGACCTGTTCCTTTACCTTGAGGGGATATACGAGCCGGCGATGCGGTTGATCCTCGAGCGCGTCCCTGTCACCCGCTTCGTCATCCCCCGCAGGGGGGTGGAGGACCCCGAGGGATATTTCAACGAACTCATCCGCGATTTCTACCAGCGCAACTACGGGAGGAACCGGCAATGAAGGATTACTACAAGATCCTCGGAGTAAGCCGGGATGCCAGTCCGGAGGAAATAAAGAGGGCTTACAGGCGTCTCGCCCTCAAATATCACCCTGACCGCAATCCCGGAGACAAGGAGGCCGAGGAGAAGTTCAAGGAGATAAATGAGGCCTATGCCGTCCTGAGTGATCCCGAAAAACGCCGTCAGTACGATATGCTGGGGGCCCAGGCCTTCAGCCAGCGATACACCCAAGAGGACATATTCAGGGGCTTTGACATCGGGGATCTGCTGAAGGACCTAGGATTCGGGACCTCGGACATATTCTCCTTCATCTTCGGCAGACCGGGGGTGAGGAGGATCAGATTCAGGACCGTAGGCGGGCCCTTTGAGGAAGTCCCCTTCGCCGAAGAGACCCTCAGACCCCAGAAGGGACAGGACCTCGAGACCGAAGTGGCCGTGACCCTTGAGGAGGTGGCCCGGGGGACCGAGAGGACCCTGCGCCTCCGCCATCCCGATGGCTACGAAGAGCAGGTTGTGGTGAAGGTCCCCCCGGGGGTCCAGGACGGACAGAAACTCAGGCTGGCCGGAAAGGGGCAGCCGGGATATCCTCCCGGGGATCTCTATGTGCGGGTCAAGGTGCTCCCCCATCCCCTTTTCAGGCGCGAGGGCGACGATATCTTCCTCGAAAGGGAGATAAGCTTCAGCGAGGCGTGTCTCGGGACCAGCATCGATGTGCCGACCCTTGATGGACCGAAGACCGTGAAGGTACCCCCGGGAACGCCTTCAGGGGCGAAGTTGCGTTTGAGGGGTTTGGGGTTGCCGCACCTCAAAGGAGGGGGGAAGGGAGACCTCTATGTGATAATAAAGGTCCGCGTTCCCAAGATCCTGACGCAGGAACAGCGCGAGGCCGTGGAGGCCTTGAGGAGGCTCGGGCTTTGAGAAAGGAGTGAAGGTGGAGGGGCTTGTTCCTGTAAGGGTTTGGGGTCTCATCTTCGACCCCAACACCCATCATACAATCGTCGTCCTCCTGGATCCCGAGGGAGAACGGATCCTTCCCATATGGATTGGGGCAGTGGAAGGCAATGCCATCGCCTTGGGGATAGAGAAGGCTAAGGTCCCCCGTCCCATGACCCACGATCTGCTCTGCAACATCCTCTCGACCCTGAAGGTCGAAATCTCAAGGATCGTCATAACGGAGTTGAAGGAAGAGATCTTCTACGCCCTAATCTACCTCAGGATCAACGGAGAAGACATAGCCCTTGATTCCCGTCCGAGTGACGCCATAGCCCTTGCGGTGAGGACCGGGGCGCCCATCTACTGCACCGAGGAGGTCTTAAAGGCCGGCGAGGACCTCAAGACCCTCAGGGAGAGACAGGCCTCGGGAAAGGAGCTGGACAGGTTGCTCAAGGAACTCGATCCGGAGATCTTCGGGAAATACAAGATGTAGCTTCAGAAAAGGGGTGGGAAGGACTCCACCTTGAGGATCCTCAGGGTCAGGACCTCCCTTTCCGAAAGCCCCAACAGACCCTGGAGGGCATGATAGGGACGAAGGCCCTTCTTCATTCGCACAAGGAGGACCCTCTCCCCCACGATCTCCTCCAATTTCGGTCCTTCGGGAGGAAAGCCCCCTGCGGGGTGGTATTGATCGACCCGGATCACCCTCACCTCCCTCACGAAGTCCCAGAGGTTTACCCTCTTGACCTTTCCGCCCTTTCTCACCTCGAGGTAAAGCGGCCTTTCCCTCTGGAAAGGGGGCGGTGTGACCCCAAGGGACACCAGGTAAAGGTCCTCCTGGAGGAGTTCCGGGAGGGCCGTCCCCCTGTAAGCCATCTCCTTGGCATCGATCACCCCGAGACCCCGCGGCAGTTCCCGGTTCATCCTCCTCACGAACTCCTCAGGGGGGAAGTAGCTGGATATCTCAACGTCGAGATATTCGCAGAGGCTCTCGATCCCAACCGGCAGGGCCTGGGTGAACGTCGCCCTGGGGAGGTGGTGAAAACCCTCGGAGAACTTCATCGGTATCTGGGCCCTCCTCATGGCCCTGATGAAGACATCGACGGTCTCAAGGTGGCTCAGAAAGCGCACCGGACCGATCTTGTAAAATTTGGCCCTGATCTTCTTCACCCATGGCCTGCGCTCCAGGGTCCTTCCCCCCTTTGAGGGGGATGCCTCGGGGACAAAGGGAGCCGAGAGCCTGATCTCCAATTGCTCCGAGCAGCATCCGCATCGCCTGCATCCCGGTTTGCAAGGGGAGGTGACCTGCCCTGCCCTTGCCCTTTGACGTTCCTCAAGGAGATAGCGCTCCTCTACCCCGCTCTTCAAATGTCCCCAGGGCAGGATCTCCCCGCTATCCCTTTCCCGGAGATAAAAGGAGGGATCGATCCCTGCCCTCCAGAAGGCCTCCTGCCATTTTTGCCAGTCGAGGTATTCGGACCAGCCGTCGAGCCTGCAGCCCCCCTTGAAGGCCTCCATCAACACCCTGCCAAGGCGCCGGTCTCCTCGGGAGAAAATGCCCTCAAGAACGCTCATCTTGGGGTTGTGCCATTTGAACCGAAGCCCCTTGCCCTTGAGCTCGGCCTTGAGGATCCTGTGCCGCTCTTCGATCTCCTCCATCGAAAGCATCCCCTCCCACTGAAAAGGGGTATGGGCCTTGGGGACAAAGGTGCTGACGCTCACGTTCACCTGCCCTCCGATCTCGGAAATCCTCTTCGCCAGGGACGCGATCTCTCTGACGTCCTCCAGGCGTTCTGTGGGAAGGCCTATCATGAAGTAAAGCTTTATGTGCCTCCACCCCTCCCTGAAGGCCATCCGGGCCGTGCGCATGATCTCCTCTTCGGGAATAACCTTGTTGATGACCCTCTGAAGCCTCTCGGTGGCCGCTTCAGGCGCAACAGTTATCCCGGTCTTCCTTATGCGCTTTATGTCCCTGAGGATCCCTTCGCCGACTGTCCCTATGCGGAGCGAAGGCAAAGAGAGGGCTATTCGCCGCTGATCGATCCTGGATATCAGTTGTGAGACAAAGGGCTCCAAGAAACTGCAGTCGCCGATGCTCAGGGCCAAAAGCGACAGTTCATCGTACCCCGTACGATGCAGGGCCTCCTCGATCACCTCGAGTAGCTCCTCGGGCCTCCGTTCCCTCAGGGGCCTGTAAATGAATCCCGCCTGGCAGAACCTGCAACCCCTCAGACAACCCCGGACGACCTCGATGCTCAACCTGTCATGGACGACCCGGCAGAGGGGAACGATGGGCGAAGAGGGGAAGGGATAACGGTCCAGATCACCCACCACCTGGCGCCGGACCTCCCCGTATCCCTCATGTAAGGGCTGGATCTCCTCTATGAGGCCCTGCCGATCCCATCGGAACCGGAAAAAGGAGGGGACATAAACCCCCGGGATCCTCGACAGGGCCATGAGGAGTTCGTCCTTCGTCCCGTGATCCCTCTTCCAGGATCGGTACACCTCCACCAGCCTGGGCAGGACCTCCTCCCCTTCCCCGAGCACGAAGGCGTCCACGAAGTCGGCCAGGGGCTCGGGCTGCATCGCCCCCGGTCCCCCTGCTATTACCAGGGGCATGTCGCGATCCCTCTGGGAGCTCAGAAGGGGTATGCCCCCGAGATCGAGGATGTTCAGGAGGTTGGTGTAAGTCAGCTCATACTGGAGGGAAAAACCGAGGATGTCGAACTCCTTGAGGGGGATGCGGGATTCAAGGCTCACCAGAGGCAAACCCTCCTTCCTCATGAGGGCCTCCATGTCGGGGAAGGGGGCGAAAACCCTCTCGCAAACCACCCCCTCCAGGGAATTCAACAGGTGATAGAGGATCTGCAACCCCACATAGGACATCCCTATCTCGTACACCTCCGGGAAACAGAAACCGAAAAGGACCTCGGCCCGAGTGGGGTCCTTTCGGTGGGTGTTCAGCTCACCGTCTATATAAGAGGATGGCTTCCTCACAAAGGGCAGCAATCCTTCCCACATGTCATGACCATTATGCCGGAGGAAGATGCCGGTTTGAAAGACCGGAGAAACTCGCTAAAATCGCAAGGATGAAGGTGGTATACCATCCGGTGTTCGAATCCTCCTACCCCACCGCCGTGGTGGAATCCCCCGAAAGGGTCAGGGTTATCAAGCAGCACCTTCAGGGGATCTTCCCCTTCGTTGAGCCTTCGCCGGCTAAGGAAGAGGACATCCTCCTGGTCCATACCCCCGAGATCCTCTCAAGGGTAAAGGAGAGTCCGACCTTATGGGAGGCCGCCAGGATGGCAGTCGGGGCAACCGTTTTGGCGGCAGACCTTGCCCTCCGGGGAGAAAGGGCCTTCGCCCTGGTCAGGCCGCCGGGACACCATGCCAGGGCCGACTATCACTGGGGATTCTGTTTCTTCAACAACGTCGCCATAGCGGTGGAGAAGCTCCTGAGGGAGGGGAAGATCCGCACGGCAACCATTCTGGACATAGACCTCCATTACGGAGATGGCACAGCGTCGGTCTTCTCATCGAGAACCGAGGTGAGGGTTATCAATGTACAGGAAGAGGACCGTTTGGCCTTCGTGGAGCGGGTTGAGGAGGCCTTGAAGGCCTTTAGTTCCGACCTGCTGGCCATATCAGCTGGCTTTGACAGATATAAGCTTGATTGGGGTGGAACCCTTGAACTCGACGATTACCGCAGGATAGGCGAAATGGTCGCCCGCACGGGGGCAAAGTGCTTTGCAGCCCTTGAAGGTGGATACTACCTTCCTCACCTCGGGAGGGTGGTGAGGGAATTCCTGGAGGGGATGGCGGGGTGATCGAGCTCTTGGAAAGGGCCTTCAAGGACCTCCTGATGACCCTTGAGGCCATGCTGAGGGATCAGCGCCGAGAATTGCAGAGGGCCATGGACCTGGTTCAGGAAGTCCTGGCCTCAGGCCACAAGGTTTTGCTCTTTGGAAATGGCGGAAGTGCCGCCCAAGCCCAACACATAGCCGCGGAACTGGTGAACCGCTTAAGGTATGACCGGGTGGCCTTGCCCGCCTTGGCCCTGACGACCGATACCTACGTTTTGACGAGTGTGGCCAACGACCGCGATTTCTCCAAGGTCTTCTCCCGACAGATAGAGGCCCTGGGCAGTCCGGGGGACCTGGCCTGGGGACTGACCACAAGCGGGCGTTCCCCCAACGTGCTTGAGGGA
>QMLA01000015.1 GCA_003646585.1 Deltaproteobacteria bacterium
CTGCAGGGCATAAAGGGGACCCTCAGGCCCGGGATCGTCCATAGGCTCGATAAGGGCACAAGCGGGGTGATGGTGGTGGCCAAAACGGAGTTGGCCCAAAGGGGGCTCCTTGAGCAATTCAGGGACAGGAAGGTGAAGAAGGTCTATCTGGCCTTAGTCTATGGGGCCTTAAGTGGAGAAGGGGAGGTGAGGCTCCCCATTGGGTATCATCCCCGCTATGGCCTGAAGAGGATCCCCAGGGGCAAGAGGGCAAGGGAGGCTGTTACCATGTGGAAGGTCCTTGAGATCATCGGGCCCTTCAGCTTCCTGGAAGTGAGGCCCCTGACCGGAAGGACTCACCAGATAAGGGTCCACATGAGTGCGATGGGTCACCCGTTGGTCGGGGATCCCCTCTATGGGAGGAGGAAGAGGGTGAAACAGTTGCCCGAGGGCTTGCAGAAGCGGGTGGAGTCGCTGGGGCGTCCGGCTTTACATGCCCACACCCTGGGGTTCCTGCACCCGGCAGATGGCAGCTGGAGGGAGTTCACCGCTCCTTTGCCCGATGACTTGGAGGAGCTGCTCGCCGAAATCAGGGTCCTTTATCCGGGTCCGAGGGGTTGAGGTACCGCACGGCTTCGGGACCAAGGACTTTGCCCTCGAGGCCTTAAGGCGCCTTCTCCCAGGACGCAAGCCCCAAGAGTTGGGTCAGGTCCACGGCAATAAGGTCCTCATCCTGAGAAAAGGAGCCCCCCTGCCCCAAGGGCTTCCGCCCTCCGATGGAGCGGTTACTGATCGCGGAGACGTAATCCTCATTGTGCGCACGGCCGATTGCCTGCCGGTGCTTCTTTGGGATCCGGAGACGGGGGCCGTGGGGATAGCCCATGCCGGATGGAGGGGAATCCTTTTGGGGGTCCTGAGGGAGGCGATTAAGGCCATGAGGGAGGCCTTCCTGTGCGATCCCGAAAGGATAAGGGTGGCCATCGGTCCGGCCATAAAGAGGTGTTGCTACCGGGTGGGAGAAGAGGTTTCGTCTGCCTTCCTCGCAAAGTTCGGCCCCCAGGTGATAGAAAGACGCAAAGGGGGGACCTTCCTTGATCTTGCGCTTTCGGCAAAGATAGAATTGGAAAGCATGGGGGTGGAACGTATAGAGGAAATCGATCTCTGCACCTTCTGCCACGGGGACCTCTTTCATTCCTTCAGGAGATCCGGGACCGAGAGGCGACAGATAAGCTTCATTGCCGGGGGCAGGGATGTTCATCCTGGGTAATTTCCTCTATGCCCTGGCCAAGGTGATAAACATCCTTTTGACCTTTTTCATGATCTTGATAATCGCCCGGGCGGTAATCTCCTGGGTCAATCCCGATCCTTTCAATCCCATCGTGCGGTTCCTTTACCGCTGGACGGAGCCCATCCTTTGGAGGATAAGGCGATACCTGCCCGTCGCCTTCGGGCTTGATCTCTCCCCCCTTGTGGCCCTCCTGATAATTTACTTTCTGAAGGTCTTTTTGGTCAGCACCCTCCTTGAGGTGGCCCACAGACTCCGTTTCTGAGAAGCGTTTGATATCTTCCGGTTCCATCCTTAAGTTTTTTTGATGAGGATACTGATCTTTCATCCCCATCTTGATGTAAAGGGAGGATCAGAAAGGCTCACCAGGCTCCTGTCAGAGGGGCTGAAGGAAGCGGGGGTTTCCGTCCTTGTCGTCTCCCTCCGCAGGGACCCCGAATGGTTCGATGAGGTCCTGACGATAGAGGATCCCCGGGACCTCAACGGGATTGTGAGGCGTTACAATCCCGACTGGTTCTTTCTTGCCATATCTGAAACCCACTATCTCCGTTTCCTCCGGGATGGTCCGCGGGTGGCCATGTACGTGCATTTCCCCCTTGAGGAAGAGGTGACCGAGGAAAACATAGAGGATTACCGCCGGGCCGGGAGATTCCTTGAGGTTGACCTGGAGGAGTTAAAGAGGGTGGACAGGATCTTCGTGAACTCGAGCTTTACCGCCAGGGCCGTGAGGATGGTTTGGGGGAGGGACTCCGTTGTGGCCCATCCTCCCCTGGAAGGGATGTTCCTTGAGGAGGAGGCAAGGGTCAGGGATTTTCCCCCTCCGCGGATCATCTACGTGGGGAGGTTCACCCCCTTAAAGAGGCAGGACTTTTTGATAATGTCCCTTGAGGTCATAAGGAGGACCGTTCCCCAGGCGGAACTCATCCTTTCGGGCTTCCCCGACAAAAGACACACTAGCTACTTTGAGGAAATAAAGAGGCTTTCTGAAAGGACCGGCGGTGTAAGGATTGTGATCTCGCCGGATGATCGAGAGTTGCTTGAGCTTTACAGGGGATCGAGGGTCTATGCACACCCCAGGATAGGCGAGCACTTCGGCATAACGCCCTGCGAGGCCATGGCATGTGGGATTCCCATAGTCATGAGGGGGCCAACGGGGCTTAAGGACATAACCGATAGGTTCATCGCCGAAAGCGACTGGTCCTTCCTTGAGGCCATAATAGAGGTCCTCAAGATGGAGGAAGGGAAATGGTTTGAACTTTCGTCCACGATGAGGGAAAGGGTCCTGGGGCTCACCCCCAGGGGCTTTGCAGAAAAAATCCTGGGAGGGTTGAGATGAAGGTCGCCTTCATCTCCACCTACCCACCCGAGCACTGCGGCATAGGGGAGTACACCTTCTATCTGACCGAGGAGATGGCCAAACACATCCCCCTTTTGGTGTTCTCATCGAAGGGTTCTGAGGCCAAAGAAGGCCGCATAACCTCTGTGCCCTGCTTCGAGGTCCGAAAGGTCGACTTTGAGAGGATCCTGGACACCGTCTCCCGCTATGCCCCTTTGGATGTCGTTCACATTCAGCACGAATACGGGATCTTCGGCGATGGGAAGGATTTCCTTTGGTTTCTGGAGGAACTCAAAAACTGCACAAGGGCCATCTGCATCACCCTCCACACACCGGTTCACTCCCTCAATCCCCGTGCGGGGTACCAGAAGGAGCTGACCGAGAGGGTTGAAGGGGTTTTTGTGCACAGCGCCCTTGCCGAATACGAACTGTGGCAGCAGGGCCTCGACCTGAGGAAGGTCTACCTCGTTCCCCACGGAACCCATATCAACAAGCTGAAATCCAGCAAGGAGAACCTCTCCAGGATCCTTGGCGATGGCTTCAGCACAAACGGGTCCTTCCTGATCACGGTGCCGGGATTCCTGAGGTGGGACAAGGGGATCACCAATCTCAAGGCCATGTGTAAGCGCATTCTGGAGCGCTTCCCCAACACCAAGGTCCTTGTGGCCGGGAGCTTTCAGGCCGAGGGCGATGAATTGAGGGAACTCAAGGTGGCAACCAGGGAGGTCACCGACCTCTTCGGGGAGGTGTGGTTCAGCAACGGCTTTCTGCCTCGGAGGAAACTGCTTCAGATCCTTTCGGCTTCCGATGCCATCCTGCTCGCCTACCAGGAATGGCCGGGACATATAGGGGTAAGCGGGATGCTACATCTGGCGATGGGATCCCTGAAGCCCATTTTGGCCTCAAGGGTTCCGCGCCTGGTCGAGTACACCGAAAGGGTGCCCGAGCTGTGCTTCGTCCAAGAGGACTTCGACGGGCTACTTGAGGCGGTCAAACACCTAAGGGACAACTACGAAGAAGTGAGCCGCGATGTCAAAAGACAGCTCCTTCCCCTTGTGCAGAAGACGTCCTGGGAGGTCACAGCGAGACGACACCTGGAGATCTACGAAAGGCTCCTCAGGTCCTGAGCTTCTGGGTGTGAAAGAGCCCAAGCTGGCACTCGATGACCTTGATACCCATCTCGTCAAGGAGCCTTCCGATCTCCCGGGAGGGAAGTCCCGTCTCCTGGGCTATCCTTAAGGCGACGGGGCAGGCTATCTTGCCCTCCTTAGACCTCACCCTTATGAGTTCCTTTGCCCTCTCCCTGGGATCCATGGGGACTTAAAGGGTACAAAAAACCCCTCGGCTTTTCAACCGGAAGCTGAGGCCTCCCTCAAGGCCCCGGTTCCCCAGAGGATCTCGTGGATCCTTTGAAGGAGGGACAGGAGGGTTTCACGGTGCAGCGCCGATACGGCCACACCCTTGTATCGCTCGGCTATCCGCTCCGCATAATCCCTGTCCACCAGGTCCATCTTGTTGAACACCCTGAGTACGGGTTTGCCTCCGAGATCGAGCTTCATCAGAAGTGACTCGACCTCCTCCATCTGCTCCCTGAACCTCGGGCTCGATATATCGATCACGTGAAGGAGCAAATCGGCATCGTGAAGCTCCTCCAGGGTTGTTCGGAAGGCATCGAAGAGGTCTCGGGGCAGGTTGCGGATGAAGCCGACCGTATCGGTCACGATGATCTCCCTTTCCTCGGGGAAACGGAGCCTTCTGCTCGTGGTATCCAGCGTCACAAAGAGCTTGTCCTCCACCTTGACGTCGCTGTTGGTCAGGGCATTGAGGAGGGTGGATTTGCCCACATTGGTGTATCCCACAATGGACACGATGGGGATGCCCGAGCGCTTCCGTCTGACCCGACGCTGCCGGCTCGACTTGGCTATCTCCTTCAGCTCCTGCTCGATCCTGTGGATCCTCTCCTTTATGCGCCTTCTGTCCACCTCAAGCTTGGTCTCGCCCGGCCCCCGGCCTCCTATTCCGCCCATCAGGCGCGACATCGCCACGCCCCTTCCCACAAGCCTCGGCAGGGTATACTTCAACTGCGCCAGTTCCACCTTCAGCTTCCCTTCCCTCGTATGGGCCCGCTTAGCAAAGATGTCCAAGATCAGCTGTGTACGGTCGATGACCTTGAGGTCGGTGAGTTCTGAGAGGGCCTCCGCTTGGGCAGGGGTGAGGTTCTGGTCGAAGACGATGATGTCGGCCCCCGTCTGCAGGGCCTTCATCATCAGCTCTTTGGCCTTTCCGCTGCCCATCAGGTACTTGGGATTGAGCTCGTTGGGACGCTGCACCACCACATCTATCACATCCAGTCCCGCGGTCCGTGCCAGTTCCCTGAGTTCCTCCAGCGACTCATCGATGGGGTAACTGGACCTCTTGGGGACCACGCTGACCAAGATGGCCCTCTCTTTGCCATCGACCTCGTAGGCAGAAAAATCCCTCTCCAGCTCATCCTCAAGGGAGCTTATGAACTCCTTAAAGTCAAGCTCCACTTCATAAAAGGACCTGTACTGTTCGACCCTCCAGAGCTGACCCTCGGGGTTCTTGGGCAAAAGGTAGGCCATCGAGAAATTGCCCGGCAACCCTCGATCGTCAACACCTATGGCGGCCATAAGGTCGAGGCGCAAAAGCGCCAGATCGGTCAGGTCATCCGAGGAAAGGGGCTCGCCCTTGAGATGGGTGTGAATGCACCTCAAACCCCTGAGGCGCCCCCTCCCGGTGCGCCATCTGCTGAGATCAGGGATGAGGATCTCCTTGGAGTCGCCGACGATGACAAAGCAGATCTCACCGCTTCTGTCGACGATGATCCCGATCTGTCGCCTCAGCTCCCGGGAGAGCTCGGTCAGGTATCGGGCAAGCTCCCTTGTGATTATCTCCCTCTGGGGGATCCTGCGCCTGTAAATGCGCTCAAGGGCCCTTATCTCGCTGGCCCTAAGGCCGGTGAGCTTGCCCTCAACCTGCCTGATGGTCCATCACCTCCCATTGTGACATTTCTGCACCATCTCCTCGCTTTCAAACGCCTCCTCGACCCACTCAAGGATCCTTTCCGCAAGGTCCAGGGCCTCCCAGTAATCGGTCTTCGATACCGGTCTCTGAAACCAGGGCCACTTGGGGACCGATGCGTAGCGATCGAGCTTCACGAGATCCCTCATCCACTCAGGGACCGCTATCCCCCGCAGGGACATGTGGGTGAGCATCACCTCAAGCCCCCTCACGGGGGGAAGCCCCTGTTGCAGGTAGAACAGATAGGCGATAAGGGCCCTCTCGGCCGCCTGATAGAGGTCGAAGCACAGGTCCTCGTAAAAGACGCCGTCTCTGCCGGCTGCCGCCTTCGCCTTAAGCAGGACACTTCTTGCCATCTCCATCCACTTCCTTGCCGCCTTAACCCTCTCCATCCTCTCCTCACCGATCATAGCACCAAAACCTCCCCTTTGAAACGCTGCCTTCCTTGACGCCAATTCTGGCGCTGTGAAATACTTCCTCCATGGGGCTGCCAAGGCTGAGACAGGTGGAGGCGATCCCCGTAAGGAGGGAAGGGGGGCTTTCCTTTCTGATCCGTGATCCCTGGGGTGTCGCCCCCGAGGTGATGCTCTCAGAAAAAGCCTTCTTTTTGGCGAGTCTCCTTGACGGCAACAACACCCTGCGCGACCTTCAGGCCGAATTCATGCGCAGATACGGTGAGCTCCTCTTCATGGAGGATCTGCAGAGGATTATAGATTATCTTGACGAGAATTTCCTGCTCGAATCACCGCGGTTTCAAAGGCGCATGCAGGAGATCAGAAAGGAATGGGAGGAAGCACCGCTTCGGGAACCGGCCTTCTCAGGAAGGGCCTACCCCGAGGATCCCCACAGGTTGCGGGAAAGGCTCGAGGGGTTCCTTGGGAAGGATCATCGCCCCTTGGATGGCCCCATCAGGGGGTTAGTAGCCCCCCACATAGACCTGGAAAGGGGCGGGGATTGTTACGGGGTGGCCTATTCGTCCCTTAAGGAATTGGAACCCCCCGAACTTGTGGTGATCCTGGGGACATGCCATGTGCCCATGGAGGGTCCCTTCGCCCTGACCGACAAGGATTTCCTCACCCCCTTTGGAGTCGTCTCCACAGATAGGGAGGCCGTGAGGGCCTTAAGGGAAAGGTTGCCCTTTGACCCCCTTGGGGAATCCATCCTCCACAGGAGGGAACACACCATAGAGTTTCAGCTTCTGTTTTTACAGTTGCTCTGGGACAGTGCATTCAAGATCCTGCCCATCCTCTGCCGGTCCTTCACCAGGTACCTCAAGGGGGAATCTCCCGAGGAGGATGGGGATTTTTCGGCATTCATCGGGGCCCTGAGGGAAACCTTCCAGGGATACAGGGCCCTTTTGGTGATGAGCGCCGATTTGGCCCACATCGGTCCCCAGTTCGGTGATCCCTATCCCGTTGATCATGGCGAGCTCATGGTCGTGGAGCGAAAGGACAGGGAAATGCTCTCCCGGGTGGAGTCCGGGGATGCCCGGGGGTTTCTGGAGTACATAAGGGCAGAAGGGGACAGGCGCAGGATCTGTGGACTCCCGCCCATATATGCGGGAGTCAAGGTCCTGGAACCCACCAGGGGGCTTCTGCTCGACTATCGGCAGTGGCGGGACCCGCAGGGCCTTGGGGCCGTCACGTTTTGTAGTCTGTTGCTCCTTGAGGGATCATGAAGAAGGGACCCATAGACCTCACAACCCGCAGGGCCCAATCCCTTTTGAAACTGGCCGAGAGGGATCCCATTGAGGCCGAGAGGCGTTTCAATGCCCTGCCCTTTTTTGAGAAGATGGCGATGGTTCTGAGCGTCAGGGGCAGGGATCGCGAAAGGCTCATCCTGCTTTCAAAGGAGCCCCACAGGCTCGTCGAGCGAATGCCCGAAGAGGAGTTCTACTTTACGGTGAAGGAGATCGGGGAAGGGGATTCCTTGACCCTTCTGGAACTCGCCTCACCCAGGCAGATCGCCTTCTGTCTGGATCTGGAGGTGTGGAAGAAGAATCGCCTGAGGCCCCAGGACATGCTCAGGTGGATCGAGTTGCTCATGGACTGCGGGGAGGATAAGGCCGTTGAAGCTGTAAGGGCCCTGGACCAGGAACTCCTTGTCACCTTCCTCCAGCGTTACCTGAAGGTCTACAAACCCGACTCACCCATAGAGGAGGTGGAGCTTGATCGCGACGACCTCATCACCCTGGACCGCCATTACTACATCCACATCCGCTTCAGACAGGCCGAGGAGATCTTGGAGCGGTTCCTGGACATGCTCTTCAGGCGGGACCAGGCCCTCTACCGCGATCTGCTGGAGGGCGTCCTCTGGGAGGTCCCCGGAGAGATCGAGGAACTGGCCAGGAGGTGGCGCCAGGGGAGGCTTGCCGACCGTGGCTTTCCCGAATGGGAAGATGCCATGGAAATATACCGCTTTGTGAGGCCGGAACTCGTGAGCATCGACAAGGGGATAAAGGAGACCTACGGGCCGGACGATGAAATGAAAAGGTGGGGGGAGGTGGGATCGAACTTTTATCTTCTGCCCCTGCCCAACGAATCCTTCCTCAAGGAGGTCCTCGAGGAGGCGTCACGACAGGGTCTGGACTGGCTCAAGGGGGAACTGGTCTACCTCTGCAATCGCGCAATGGTCGCCGACTCGGTGGATCCTTCCAATCTCGATGCCGTAAGGGAACTCCTGTCCAGCGTATACGATTACCTGAACCTCGGCCTGAGTTACCTGGCCAGAGGTGATCCGAGGGAGGGCCTGAGGGCGGTGAGAAAACTCTACCTGAAGGAGATCTTCCAGGTGGGATTCAGCCTCACCTTGAGGCTGCGGCACCGGCTGGAACGCATCATAGCCAAAAGCCCCTGGCTTTCCGGAAACAAACGCAACCTTTCTCTCCTGGATCCCCCCTTGAGGGAGTTCGTCGGTGGCCTTCTCGGCAAAAAGCCCCTGCTTTATGAAGGGGTGTTTGATCCCTCTGGTTTGAGATACAGGACCTTCAGGACCCTCGAAGAGATAGCCCTTGCAGAAGACCTCATCGGCTATGTGGAAGCGATATCGGAACTGCACCACCGCCTCTACGGATGGGAGCCCGAAGAGGTGAGGGGGATCGACCTCAAGGGCTGCCATCCCTCAAGCTTTCAAGACCTGACCTTTAAAGCCCTCACCCTCACGGCCTTAGCCCAAAGGGAAAGGAAAGGGGAGTTTCGGTTCCTTCCCCTTCCCCTTTCCGAGCTCAAGCCCTTCCTCCAGGGGGCCTTCCCGATCAAGGGGAACAGAACCGGAGAGGAACTCCGAAAGGAGTTCATAGATAGGGTGTGGGAATTCGTCAAGGGGCTGAGTGATCGCGAACCCAAAATGGCGGAATACATCCGCAGGTTTTTCCGGGAGGCCCTTGAGGATCTCAGGAACGAGTACGGGGACGTGGATCTTTCAGCTCCCCTTGATCCCAGGTTCTTGCGACTTCTGGTCCTGAAGGAGGCCTGATGTTGGCTCCTGCCGAATTGCTGCAGGCAGCCGAGGATCTCCGCTGGCTCCTCTCAAGGGGCTATCCCCGAGATGCCTCCATCACCCTGGTGGGGAACCGCTATGGGCTCCCAAAACCCCTGAGGGAGATCCTCAAAAGAGGGGTCATGTCCCCTGAGGTGGCCGAAAGCAGAAGGATGAAGGCCGTCGACCCCTCGGCCATAAGGGGGGAGAGGCTCGCCCTTGATGGCCACAACGTCCTGATAACCTTAAGGAGCGCCTTGAGGGGAGAGACGGTCCTGTGGGGCGATGACGGCTTTCTGAGGGATATCGCGGGGGTTTCGGCCGGCTTCAAGATGGACGAGTATTCCCGGAGGGCCCTGGAGCTCACGCTGCAGGACCTCCTCGACCTTCGTCCCTCCGAGGTCCTGTTCCTTTTGGATGCTCCCATGAGCAGGAGCCGCGAACTGGCAAGGGCCATAAGCGCGGAGTTACAGAAAAGGGGGCTTAAGGGGAGGGGTGAGGCGGTGCCGGTGCCTGAAAGGATCCTCAAGGGCTTTGAGGGGATCGTCTGCTCGGGCGATGGGGATGTCATTGACAATGCTCGGCGGGTCTTCGATCTCGCAGGACACATCGTCAGACAGAGGGGGATATGTCATGTCCTGAGGCTCAAGGATTGAAGGAGGAGGTCCGGCGAAGGGTCCGGAACCTGAGGGTCTCGATGGAAAGGGAAGGCTTTGAGGCGGCCCTGATCCTTCAGAAGGTCGATCTCTTCTACC
>QMLA01000016.1 GCA_003646585.1 Deltaproteobacteria bacterium
AGCCCTCCTGTGGGCCATATCCTCCTCACCTGAAAAAGTTCAAATTGAAGTGCAAAAACTCTACATTGCTCCTCAGGACCTGCACCAGATTCGTCTCCTCTATAAAGGATAAGAGCTTGGAAAGCACAGAGTCTATAAGCTCCTGATCGGGCCCAACGACGGAAATCCCCAGCTGTGCCCTCTGCCAGCTGTCCTGGTTGCCCACCTCGGAGATGGAAACGTTGAAGCGTTTCTTGACCCTGTCCATGAGGCTCCTCATCACCTGTCTCTTCCCCTTGAGGGAACCTACCCCCTCTATCAGCACATCAAGATGGCAAACCCCCACTACCATCACTCAGACGGGACTTCCTCGATGGTATAGACCTCTACCCGATCGCCCTCCTTCCAGTCCTTAAACCCCTCCACTCCAACACCGCACTCGTAACCCTGCTGGACCTCCCGCACATCCTCCTTGAAGCGCTTAAGGCTCGTGACCCTCCCCTCGAAGAGGATCTCCCCATCCCGGAGGACCCTCACCGAAGCCCCCCTCACGATCTTGCCCTCCAGCACATAACATCCGGCCACTGCCCCAACCCTCGGCACCTGAAAGACCGCCTTGACCTCGGCGCGTCCAAGGACCACCTCCTCCTTCTTCGGCTCCAGCATCCCCTTAAGGGCGCGCTGGATATCATCCAGCAGGTCGTAGATGATCTTGTAGGTCCTCACATCCACACCCTTCTCCGCTATGAGATCCTTGGCCTTTCCTATGGGCTGCACGTTGAAGCCCACCACTATGCCCTGGGAAGCAAGGGCGAGGTTTACGTCGCTGTCCGAGATCCCCCCTACCCCTTCGTGGATCACCCTCACCCTCACCTCATCCTTCGAGAGCTTCTCCAGGGCCCCCTTGATCGCCTGCAGGCTCCCGAAAGTGTCGGCCTTAAGGACCAGCCTCAACTCCTTGGTTTCACCCTGTTGGATCCTCTCAAAGAGCTCCTCCAGGGTCATGGGGGCGGCAACACCCTTCTTCTCAAGCCTCGCCTTCCGCTTCTGCCTGAGTTCGGCTATGGCCCTCGCGGTCTCCTCATCCTTGACGACCACAAAGTCATCACCTGCCTGGGGCAGGTCCTGGAAACCTATGACCTCGACCGGAGTGGAGGGAGGGGCCTCCTTCACCCTCTTGCCCCATTCGTCCTCCATTGCCCTTATGCGACCGTAGGTGAGCCCCGAGACGAAGTGATTGCCCTCCTTGAGGGTTCCCTCCTTCACGATCACGGTGCCGACGGGGCCCTTGCCGCGATCAAGCCTCGTCTCAATGACCACGCCCCTTCCAGGTTTGGAGGGATTGGCCTCAAGCTCCATCATCTCCGCCTGAAGGAGTATCATCTCCAGGAGGTCCTCGATCCCCACCTTCTTCAGGGCGGAAACCTCCACAAACAGCGTATCGCCTCCCCACTCTTCGGGTATGAGGCCGTGCTCGCTCAGCTGCCTCCTGACCCTCTCGGGATTGGCCTCCTTTTTGTCTATCTTGTTGATGGCCACTATGATGGGGACACCGGCGGCCTTGGCATGGTTTATGGCCTCAACGGTCTGCGGCATTACCCCATCGTCTGCTGCAACCACAAGGACCACTATGTCGGTCACCTGGGCACCCCTCGCCCTCATGGCGGTAAAGGCCTCATGGCCCGGGGTGTCGATAAAGGTCACGGTGCCCTTTTTGGGGATCTCGACCTTGTAAGCTCCGATCTTTTGGGTTATCCCCCCCACTTCCCTCTCAGCCACATTGGTCTGCCTTATTGCATCAAGCAGGAGCGTCTTGCCGTGATCGACGTGGCCCATAACCGTGACCACCGGCGGCCTTGGCCGCAACATCTCGGGAGGGTCCGGTTGAGGGGCTATGGCCGCCTCCAGTTCCTCAAGGACGCTCTCCACCTCGAAACCGTAATCGGCGGCAAGAAGTGAGGCCGCCTCCACATCGATGGTCCCCTCCGGAGTCGGCTCGATCCCAAGCTCTGCCATCTTCTGCTCGATCTCGGTAAGCTTCACCCCCATCCTCTGGGCCAGCTCCAATACCCCTATCTCCTCTTCGATCCTTATCTTGCGTTTTATGGCCTTGGGCGTGGTGATCTGGGGCTTCAATGCAGGGCGATTCAGGGTCCGCTTCTTCTCCGGTCGGTATTCCCTGTCGACCTTCCTCTGGGTATAGATCTCCTCAAGCTCCTCCTCATCAAAGGTCACGACCTCCCTCGGCCTCCTCCCCTTCCTCTTGGGAACCTTGCGCTCCCTCTTCTCCTCCCTCTCCTTCTCTTCCTCCTCCCTCCGGAGGAGGGGCCTCTTCTTCGGGGCCTCCTCGACCATCTGTACTTCAAGGGTCAGGGGCTCTTCAGGAGGAGCAGCCGGGGCCCTTTCTGCCTCCTTCTGGGGCTCGGGAGGGGCTTCGGGCTTCAGCTCTATACGCCCGACCACCCTCGCTGGCTTCACCTTCTCCTTCGGGATGCGCACAAACCTCTGCCTTCGCTCCCTGGGAGGCTCTTCCTTCCGGGGTTCCCCCTTTTCGGGAACCACCTTGGCCTTCTGGGGAGGCTCGGCCTTCTCGGGCTTGGCCTTAACCTCCTCTTTCGGAGGCCCTTTCTTTTCCTCCTCCCTTATAACCCGCCTGCGGCGGATGACACCCGAGCTTATGCGCTTCTCCGTGTACTCGACCTTTTTGGCTTCGTCCTCCATCGAACCGCTCACCCCTCTTGACCGAGCATTTCTTCCACCAACCTCTTCACTTCCTCAGCAGGCAATTCATGCCTGAGGAATCTGAAGAGCTTCCTCATGACCCTGCTGTTCCTCAGCTTCTCGATACAATCCCTGCTGGGACAAAGGTATGCACCCCTTCCACCAAGCTTCATCTCCCGGTCCCAAAGGAGTTCCCCTCCCTTCACGGTCACCCTCAACAGCTTCTCCTTCTCCTGCCTGCGATGACAGACCACGCACATCCTTATCGGCCTATGAGACATATCCCCTGTCTATGAACTCCTTGGCCCTGGAGATGAGGGAATCGGCCTCCTGACGGGGGATCCTGAGGATCCTGACAAGCTCTGCCGGATCCGCCTGGAAGAGATCCCTCACCGTCTCGATCCCCTCCTCCTTGAGGCGTCCTGCCCATTCCTGAGAGATACCCGGGAGTTTCTCAACGGGTTGATCGCCCCTCCTTATCCTCTCCGTCCTCTCGTCGACTTCCTCCTCCTCTTCCTCCACCTCCATTCCGAGAACCCTCCGGGCCGATGCGACGATCTCCCTGCCCTTCTCAGGACCGATCCCGAGGATCCTCCCCAGCTCTTCGCCATCGGCCTCGGCCACCTCCTCGATCGAGTAAAAGCCCTCGTCGTAAAGGATGCGGGCTATGAGCTCCCCAACCCCGGGGATCTGCTGGAGCCTGGCGATCACCTCCTGCGAGAGCTTCTCCATCTTGGACTCGCTCTTTATGTCGATCCTCCATCCGGTGAGCCTCGATGCCAGCCTGACGTTCTGTCCGCCCTTGCCTATGGCCAGCGAGAGTTGATCGTCAGGGACCACGATTTCCATGGTCTTCTCGCTCTTGTTGATATAAATCTTGGACACCCTGGCCGGAGCAAGGGCATTGCAAACGAACCTGGCCGGATCCTCATGCCAGGGGATGACATCGATCTTCTCACCCCTCAGTTCCTGCACCACGTTCTGGACCCTCGATCCCCTCAGCCCCACACAGGCACCCACGGGATCCACATCGGGATCGTTACTCGTCACGGCCACCTTCGCCCTCTCGCCGGGCTCTCGGGCCACGGCCATGATCTTCACGATCCCCTCGGCTATCTCGGGGACCTCAAGCTGGAAGAGCTTCATCAGGAAGTTGGGATGGGTCCTCGAAAGCACTATCTGATAACCCCCGGGGGTCCTCTGCACATCGAGCACATAGGCCCTTATGCGATCCCCGCGCCTGTAAACCTCCTTGGGGATCTGCTCCTTCCTGGGAAGGATCGCCTCTGCCCTGCCGAGGCTGACGATGATGTTACCCCTGTCGATCCTCTGCACTATCCCCGAAACGATCTCGCCCTTTTTGTCCTTGAATTCCTGGTAAATGGCCTCGCTTTCCGCATCCCTCACCCGCTGAAGGATCACCTGCTTTGCCGTCTGGGCGGCGATCCTTCCCAAATCCTTGAGGCTTAACTTTACCCCCAAGCTGTCACCTATCTCGCACTCGGGGTCTATCTTGCGCGCCTCCTCAAGGGATATCTCCAGATCGGGATCCCTGACCTCCTCCACCACGTTCTTGAACTGGAAGATCTCCAGTTCCTGCAACTCAGGGTTGTAATGCACCTCGATGTCCTTGTGGCTCCCGAAGTGCTTCTTGGAGGCCCTGAGGAGGGCATCCTCAAGGGCTTTGATAATGTACTTCTTGTCTATCCCCTTCTCCCTGCCTATCTCCTCGATCAGTTCGCTAAGCTTCTCCATCTCCATCGCCCTTATACCTCTATATGGGGATCAAGGTTGGCCTTTACAATATTTGAAAGGGAAATCCCCAACACCTTCCCCTCGACCGAAAGCAAAAGCTCCTCCCCCTCACACCCGATAAACCTCCCCCGAAAGTTCCTGCGCCCATCGATGGGCTCCGATACCCTGACCTTCGCCCATTCACCCCTGAAACGCTCAAAATCCTCCCTTTTCCGCAGGGGACGGTTTATCCCCGGAGAAGAAACCTCAAGATGGTAGGAATAAGGGATGAAATCCTCCACGTCAAGCAACTCCCCCAGCTCCCGACTGACCTTCACACAATCCCCCAGCGTGACCCCCCCTTTCTTGTCTATATACACCCTGAGAACCCAGCCCGATCGCTCCCTCCTGAACTCCACACCAACAAGCTCAAGCCCCTCCTCTTCCAAGATGGGCCCAAGAAGCTCCTCTACACGCTCGACTATCTCCCTCTGCTCCACCATCTTAATGTGAAAAAAGCGGGCCTTAAACCCGCCTTTCAGCAGGATGAGCTTTTAAACTATAACACACCCCCTGCCCTTTGACAACAGGGACAAATAACCCTAACTCTCAGTCAATTACCTCCCAAACCCTCTGGAGAGTTTCTTCAACTGAGCAGGAGTTAAGGGCTCACCAAAGGCCGCAAACTGAACCACTTATTTCTCCCCCGTCTCCAGAGGCACCCATTTCTGACCATCCAATCAAAGAAGGTCCACTGCAACTCATCCGGTACAGCAGGTACCACCCCCTTCCGTGGCACTTAACATCGTACCATCTCCATGGACATCCCGAGCGCTGTGGCAATCCAGACAGCCCATCCCTGCTGCAAAGTGAACGTCAAGGGCATTCACTTCCCTGTCGAAGTTTATCGAGGCCTTGATCCGGGCATGGCAGTTGATGCGGTTCTCATCTGCCCTCGCCTTCTCGATGGAGAAGGCCATCTTTTTTCGACCGCGTGACACTTGTCGCAACTTCTGACATGGCATTTGCAGTAAAAAGGATTCTGTCGCCTCGTGGATGTCGAGCCATCAAAGCTGGTAGAATTTTTGTATCTTTTATGGACCACCTCCCATCTTACAGCTCTGTGTCCAAATGTTTCTCAAGCAAGACATAGATTGGCCATGGTCGCTTCTTCCTTGTCATTGAAGGAAACCCTGGGTTTGCGCCCCGAGGACTTCGTCGTGGAGGAGGTCCTCGATATTACGCCCTCCGAAAAGGGGGATTACTCTTACTACCTCCTGAAGAAGAGGAACCGTGGCACCTTGGAGGTGATCCAGGAGCTGAGCGAAAGGCTCAACGTGCCCAGATACCGCTTTGGCTTCTGTGGACTGAAGGACCGCCGCGCCATCACTTTCCAGTACCTATCCATTGAGGGCGGCCCCCCGAGGGACCTGAGGGGGGAGGGCTACGAGCTCCTCTACCTCGGGCGGGGAGAGGAACCACTGAAGCTCGGACAGGCCAAGGGGAACCGCTTTCGGGTCACCCTGAGAGGAGTCGATCCTCACGCCTTAGAGGAGGCCCTCCATCAAGTCGAGAGATGGGGCTTCCCCAACTACTTCGGTGAACAGCGGTTTGCGGGGGAGCTGTATGCAGAGGAACCCATCGCCCTTCATCTCCTCAGGGGGGACCACGAAGGGGCCCTCAGGGAACACCTCTGTCATCACCCCCAGGAGGAGGTGAGGGAGAAGTTGCGCCGACTCTGGCCCAACCTCTACCGTTTCGCCCAAGAGGCCCAGAAGGTCCTCTCCCGCGTAGACCGGATAGCCCTCAAGGTCTACCTGAAGAAAAGGGACCCGGAGCGGGCCCTGCGTTCCCTGCCCAAGAACGTGAAGCTGCTGTTCTTCTTCTCCTATCAGGCCCATCTCTGGAACAGGGTCCTGGCCGGGATAGTAAGGCGTCTTGCCTCAAATACCCTTGAGGTCCCCTTTATCAAGGGGACCAGCTTGGCCTTCTACAGGGACTGGGAAGCCGGCCTTGATGCCCTCAAGGGCCTCCAGCTTCCCTACGCGAGCCCGGAACTCTTCGGGGAGCAGCTGCCCCCCGAGATAATGGAGGAATTCCTTAGGGTGTTAAAGGAGGAAATGCAGAGGCTGAAGATGGAGGATATCCATGCCTTCCTCGAGACCAAGGCCCTGGGGCTGAAGGTCTTCTCCTCGGGAAGGAGACCTGCCCTTTCCTTCCCCTGGGGAGGGAAGGTCATCCGCTCCGAAGGGGACCGTTGCACCCTTTCTTTCTTCCTCCCCTCCGGGAGCTATGCCACCATCCTCTTGAGGAGGCTCCTTCCTAAATTTTCTCGATCCGTACCGCCGTCACCTTCAGCTCCGGGATCTTGGCCACGGGGTCCATCTGATCGGTCGTGAGGAGGTTGACCCTCGCCTCGCTGAAGTGGAAGGTGGAGAAGACCTCCCCTTTCTTCACCCGCTCGCTCACCTTGGCCCGGGCCTCGATCTGGCCCCTCCTGCTCACGATCCGCACCAGGTCCCCGTCGGCGATCCCGAGCTCCTGAGCATCCGCCGGATTGATCTCCACGAAGGGCTCGGGAACATAGTGGCTGGACACCTTGCTCCTGCGGGTCATGGTCCCAGTGTGGTAGTGATAGTAGTTGCGGCCGGTAATAAGGGCAAAGGGATAATTGGAGTCAGGGGTCTCCTGAGGAGGACGGTACTCCACAGGGACCAATAACCCCTTGCCCCTGGCGATCTTGCCCGCGTGGAGGATGGGTGTGCCTGGGTGGTCCTCCGAGGGGCATGGCCAGTGGATCCCTTCCCGCTCAATCCTCCTGTAGGTAATCCCCGCGTACTGGGGAGTCGCCTTCCTTATCTCCTCAAAGATCTCCTCGGCGGAGCTGTAATCCATGGGGTAACCGAGCCTCTTGGAGAGTTCGGAGATGATCCACCAGTCCTCCTTGGCCTCCCCCTTGGGCTCCAAGGCCTTCCTCACCCTCTGGACCCTCCGCTCCGTGTTGGTGAAGGTCCCGTCCTTCTCGGCAAAGGCACAGGATGGAAGGACCACGTGGGCGAAGCGGGCCGTGTCGGTAAAGAAGATGTCCTGCACGACCAGCAGTTCGAGCTTGGAGAGGGCCTCCTCCACGTGGTGGAGATTGGGATCCGACAGCAGAGGGTTTTCCCCCATGATGTAGAGGGCCTTGACCTTGCCCTCGAGGATGGCCTCCATCATCTCGCCAAGGGTGAGCCCGGGCTCAGATGGAAGCTTCACGCCCCAGAGGGACTCGAACTTCTTCCTGGCCTCGGGATCGTTCACCCTCTGGTACCCGGGGAAGACGTTGGGAAGGCCGCCCATGTCGCAGGCCCCCTGCACGTTGTTCTGTCCCCTCAGGGGGTTAATGCCCGTTCCGGGCTTCCCGATGTGACCGCACAGAAGCGCCAAATTGGAGAGGGCCATGACGTTGTCGGTTCCCTTGGCGTGCTGCGTTATTCCCATGCAGTAGAGGATGGCCGCCCTCTCGGCCCGGGCATAGAGCCTCGCGACCCTAACGATGTCCTCTGCCTTTACTCCTGTGATCCTTTCGGCTTCCTCGGGGGTGTACCTCTCGATGACCTTGAGGAACTCCTCGAAGCCCTCGGTGTTATCGGAGACGAAGGCCTTATCGTAGAGCCCCTCCTTGACGATCACGTTGGCCATGGCGTTGATGAGGGCTATGTCGGTACCGGGACGCAAGGGGAGGTGCAGGACGGCCTCCTCCACGAGGTCTATCCTCCGGGGATCCACGACCACGATCTTGGTCCCCTTGGTCCTGGCCATCCTCCTGAGCTTCATCCCGAAGACGGGGTGGTTCTCCGTGGTGTTGCTCCCGAAAACGAGCACTACCTCAGCCTCTTCAAGGTCACCAAGGGAATTGGTCATGGCACCGGAGCCGAGGGTGGTGGCCAAACCGGCCACCGTTGGGCTGTGTCAGAGGCGAGCGCAGTGATCGACATTGTTGGTGCCGATCACTGCCCTCATAAACTTCTGAAACACGTAGTTGTCCTCGTTGGTGCACCGGGCAGAGCATAGGCCCGCTATGGCCGATGGACCATAGCGCTCCTTTATCTCCCGGAGCCTTGAGGCCACGTAATCCAGGGCCTCATCCCAACTGGCCCCCTTGATGAAGCCATCGGTCCTTATCAGCGGCTTCCCAAGGCGTTCCTCGCTGTTGATGAACTCAAAACCGAACCGCCCTTTGACGCACAGGGTGCCGTAGTTGGGGGGGACGGATTCATCCGCGCTCACCCCTATGACCCTGTCCTCGAAAACGTGGAGATCCACGACACAGCCGAGGCCGCAGTAGGGACATACCGTCCTTACCTGCTTCCTCTGCCACGGCCTCGCCCTGACGGGACTCACGTTCTGGGTGAGGGCCCCCACGGGACAGACAGCGAGACATTCCCCGCAGGAGATGCACCTCTCGGGATACACCACCTCTATGACCTTATGGTCCTTGTTCAGGGCCAAAACCCCCCTTTGGGCCACCTCCCGGCAGGCGTAAACGCACCTCTGACAGAGCACACACCTACTGGGGTAATACTTGATGGCCACAGTGGCATAGGAGACAGGCCTTCTGGCGAGCATGGGGAGGCTTTCGGCGTCCTCGATTATCAGGGAATCGAGGCCAAACTCATAGACCAGGTCCTGGAGCCTGCACTCACCAGCCTTGTCGCACACGGGACAATCGAGGGGATGGTCCTTGAGGAGCACCCTGAGGATGTCCCTCCTCATCTGGTAAAGCCTCTCCGTGTTGGTCCTCACCACCATCCCCTCTTGGACAGGCTGCATGCAGGCGGGTTGGGGCTCATCATAGCCCTCTATCTCGACGATACAGAGCCTGCATGCCCCGATGGGGGAAAGCTTTTCGTGGTAGCACAGGGTAGGTATGTAAATGCCATTTTCCCTGGCTACCTCAAGAATGGTCTTCCCCTCCTCTGCCTCTATTTCCTTCCCGTCTATCCAAAGCCTCACCATGGTCCCCACCCGTCCTGTGGCTCTAATAGGCTATCATCCCGATCCTATAACACTTGAGGCACCTGGAGGCCTCCTGAAGGGCCTCCTCTGGCCCGAAGCCCCTCTCCACCTCCTCGAAGGTGCGCTTCCTCCTTTCGGGATCGAGTTTCTCGGGTTCCTTCCGCTCCATGCCCCCCGGCACACCGACCTTCTCCTCCGGATCGAAGACCCCTATGGCGCTGAAGAACTCCTGAAACCTCTCGGCCTCGGTGGCCCCCAGGGGTTCTCCCCACAGGAACCTGACTATCCCGCAGACAGCCCTCCTGCCGCCCGCGGTCGTGTCAC
>QMLA01000017.1 GCA_003646585.1 Deltaproteobacteria bacterium
TCAGGAAGGAGGCCTTGCTCGTGAACTTCGCCAAGGGCCTTGAACCATCAAGTGGCCTCAGGCTGAGTCAGGTAATCCGGGAGGAACTGGGAGGGGAAACGCCCCTTTCGGTGGTTTCCGGTCCCTCGATAGCAAGGGAGATCCTCATGGAGAATCCCACCGCGGTAAGCATTTCCTCAAGCCCCATAGACCATGCCATCAAGGCAAAGGAACTACTCGAGACCTCCTTTTTCCACCTCTATCCCACCGAGGACATGATAGGCGTGGAGGTGGGAGGGGCCTTCAAGAACGTCTTCGCCATAGCGGCGGGGATATGCGACGGGCTGGGCCTGGGGACGAACACAAAGGCGGCGATCGTCACAAGGGGGATGGAGGAGCTGGTCCTGCTGGGCAAGGCCTTTGGGGCCTCTCCTGAAACCCTTTATGGCCTTTCGGGATTGGGGGACCTTGTGGTGACCAGTTTCAGTCCCCTGAGCCGGAACAGGCGTTTTGGGGAAAAGATAGCACAGGGGAAGACCCCACAGGAGGCCCAGACCGAGATAGGGCAGGTGGTGGAGGGCATAAGGGCCACCGAGGTGGCGAAGCGGGTTGCAGAGGAAAGGAAGTTGAAATTGCCCATAGTGGAAGGCCTCCATCGGATAATCTTTGAGGGCCTCGAGGTACAGAAGGCCTTCGGGGAATTGCTGTGGTAAGACCCGGCACTTTCTGCTATAATTCGAATTCCATGGAAACCGAGGATTTTAAACGAAGCCGGCCCTTTGAGCTGCGTCTCATCGCCCATTCGGAGACGGAAGCCGAGATCGTCGAGGAACAGGCCCAGGCCCTTTCACGGGTGAGCAAAAGGATCGAGCAGTATCTCAACGAGCTGGGTCGCTTGAATTCGGAAATCGAGAGGTCCCTGAGGGAAGGGGACTTAAAAAGGGCAAATGCGCTCATTGAACGGTTCAATGAAACGCGCCAGCTGGCTCACAAGTACCTGTACTTCCTTGTAGTCCAGAGGGAGGCCATAGGTTTCAGGATCCATCCCGATATGTCGAGGATCTTTCCCATTCCCCCTCGGAAGAAGCGTATCGATGAAGCCCAGATACAACAGGATCATCACTCACAATGACATGGACGGGGTGGTCTCGGCTGCCCTCTGTTCTTATGCGCTGGGCCTCAAGAAGGTCCGCTTCGCCGGCCCCGCCAACATAACAAGGGGGGATTTGAGGGTGGGGGAGCGGGACGTGGTCTGCGACCTTCCCTATCCATTGGTATGCGGCCTCTGGTTCGACCATCACGAGGGCAATCTGGAAGAACTGAAGCTTCGGGGGATATCCCTCGATGAGATAGAGGGGCGGTTTGATCTGAAACCCAGCTGCAGTCGTGTGGTCTTTGAATATTTCTCGGAACGGGGGGTGAAGTTCCCCTCCTATTTTGAAGAGACCGTCAGGGAAACCGATGTGATCGACGGTTTCCTTTATTCAAGCATAGAGGAATGGAGGAAGGAGACCCCGGGGAAGCTCGTCGACAATTCCATCAAGGCCTCCACCGCAAACCTCAAGGAAAAGTACCTCTACCTGAGCCACCTCGTCTGGCTCCTGAGGGATCATCCCCTTGAGGAAGTGGTTAAGATGGATCGGGTGAAGGAACGGATTGAAAGATACAGGACAGAAGAGGAGCGGATGCTGCGGCTTATAGAGCAAGATGCGGGTTTCCTGCCTTTTGATTCCGAGAGGGAATTGGTGGTCCTTGACCTCAGTCGGCACAATCGCAGGCCATGGGTGATAAAGCAGCTGGTCTCGCTCCTTTATCCTGAGGCCTTGGCCGTCTTGGAGATATTCCCTATCTTTGAAGGAGGGGTGAAGACGACCAATTTTGGGGTTTCGATGTCCCTGACGGTAAGGGCCAAAGGCAGGGACTCCAAGGATATCGGCGAGATAATGCGTCAGCTCAATATCGGCGATGGTCACAGAGGAGCTGCAGGAGGGATTGTCAGGGCCCGTTCCAAGGTGGAGATGCTCAAAAAGAAGGAGGAGCTCCTTAAGAGGATTTACGAGCTATGGAAGGCTCAGAGATAGCGGATAGGTTGTCACGGCTGAGAGAACTGGTCTCGGGAAAGAGAAAGATCCTCATCCTGACCCATCTAAATCCCGATCCCGATGCCTTGGCGAGCGCTTATGGTCTGAGATATCTCTTCAAGAAGTGGGGGATCAATTCGGTTATCGCTTACGAAGGGGTGATCGGGAGGCCGGAGAATCGTGCCATGATGCGCCGCCTGCGGATTCCCCTGTGCTCGGTGAAGATCCTGGAGCCGCGAAACTTCAGCGTGATAGCCGTGGTGGATGCCCAACCCCCTTCGACCAACATCCCCCTCTCGCCCAATTTGCTTCCGACCATCGTCATTGATCACCACCCCATAGGCAAAAAGTCGCTCCTTAAGCGCATACCCTTTGTGGACATAAGGCCCGGCTATGGAAGCACCTCCACCATTGTGGCCTCCTACATCCTGGAGGCCGGTATCGACCTCACCCCGATGGTTGCCACCGCCCTCTTTTACGGTATAAAGTCCGACACCAGGGATCTGGGACCCAGTGCAACTCCAGAGGATCTGAGGGTCGCCAACCTCCTCTATCCAAAGGTATCCCTCAAGGTCCTTTCGGAAATCGAGAACCCGAAACTTCCCCGCGAGTATTTCCGAATCCTGAAGGAAGGGATCCAGAACTCGGTATATTTCCCTCCCGGCCTCCTTGTGAGCGATTTGGGGCTCCTGGCCTACGTGGACATGGTGTCGGTGGTGGCAGATATGTTGCTCCGAGCCGAGGGAATCCGGTGGGTCCTCTCGATGGGCGAATGGAAGGGTACGGTGTTTTTCAGCATCCGCACCGTCAACGGGCGACGTCACAATGCCGACAAGCTCGCCAGACGCCTCATCAGGGGAATATCTGGAGGAGGAGCAGGGGGACATGAGGCCATGGCAGGTGGAAAGGTGGAGTTGTCGAACCCCGACAGTGGTCCCGAGGTCAGGAAAAGGATAAAGATGCGTTTTGTCAAGGAACTGGGATCCTCATGGGAGAAAGGCATACCCTTTATAGGAGGGGAAGATGCAGTTAGGGAGCGTAAGGCTCGAGTTTCCTGAAGGCTGCAACGTCATCCTCGGACAGAGCCACTTCATAAAGACGGTGGAGGATCTTTACGAGGTGATGGTCAGCAACGTCCCCGGTGTCAAATTCGGCCTTGCCTTCTGTGAGGCATCCGGGAAAAGGCTCATCAGGTTTGAGGGGAATGACCCCGAGCTCATCGAGGTGGCCTGCAAAAATGCAGAACGCATAGCGGCCGGGCATACCTTCATCATAGTGCTCAAGGAGGCCTTCCCCATCAACCTTCTCAATGCCGTAAAGGATTGCCCGGAGGTGTGCAGGATCTTTTGTGCCACGGCAAATCCAGTAGAGGTGCTCATAGCTGAAACCGAACAGGGTCGGGGAATAATCGGGGTTATCGATGGTTACCCGCCGTTGGGTAGGGAGAAGGAGGAAGACAAGGGGGAAAGGAAGGAATTGCTGAGGAAACTGGGTTATAAGCTATGACCCCTCCTCTTTGGGGATGAGCTCGACGATGCAGAGGAGGGCACCGTCCCCTTTGCGATAGCCGGTGCGATAGATCCTGATGTATCCGCCCTTTCGATCCCTGTAGCGGGGAGCGATTTCGTTAAAAAGCTTTCTCATCACGGCCTTATCCATCACGTACCTCAAGACCTCCCTCTTGGCATTGAGGTCCCCTCGCTTTCCCAGGGTTATCAACTTCTCGGCAAAACTCCTCAATTCCTTGGCCTTCGCAAAGGTGGTCTCGATCCTCTCGTGGCGGAAGAGGTCCGTCACCATGTTGCGCAACATCATGAGCCTGTGGCTGGACGGTCTCCCGAGCTTCCTGTGTGCCTTCCTATGCCTCATCGCTTTCCTCCTGGGGCTCTGCCGGTGGTTCAAATTCTATATCCATACCGAGGGAAAGGCCGAGCTTCTCCAGGGCCCCTTTTATCTCCTCCAGGGATTTCTTGCCGAAATTTTTGGCCTGAAGGAGCTCGCCCTCGTTCTTGGTAACCAGCTCCCCAATGTACCTCACACCGATGCCCCTCAGGGAATTGACTGAACGGGCAGATATCTCCAGTTCGTCCACCGTCTTCTGCAAGAGCTCCGTGAGGTCCTCCTCATCCATCCGGAACCCCGAAGGCTCTTCCTTCGGTTCTTCCTCAATGGGCTCCTCGCCGAACTCGATGAAGACCCTCAGCTGTTCCTGCAGGATCCTGGCGGCTATCCCCACCGCCTCCTCGGGCCTGATGGTCCCATCGGTCCATACCTCCAGGATCAAACGGTCGTAATCGGTTATGTGGCCCACCCTGGTGGGGGTCACGGTATAATTGACCTTCTTCACAGGGGTAAAGATGGAATCGACCGCGATGGTCCCTATGGGCATGTCCTCTTCTTTATTCCTTTCTGCCGGCACATAACCCTTGCCCATCTTCACGGTCATTTCCATCTTCAACACCCCATCCTTTTCCAGGGTGGCGATATAGTGGTCGGGATTGACCACCTCCAGGCCTGCCGGACACTGGATGTCTCCGGCCTTAACGATCTTCTCGCCCTTCGCGTCAATCCGGACCACTTGAGGTTCATTGCCGTACATCTTGAACCTGACACCCTTCAGATTCAGGATGATCTCGGTTACATCCTCCCTTACCCCTGGAAGGGTCGAGTACTCGTGCAAGCACCCGTCGATTCGCACCGAGGTTATGGCCGCTCCGTGAATGGAAGAAAGGAGGATCCTTCTCAGGGAGTTCCCAAGGGTGATTCCATATCCCCTCTCAAGCGGCTCTATGATGAAACGCCCATAGGTTTCCGTTGACACTTCCTCATCTACTTCCATCCTTTTGGGCCGGATAAGACCCTTCCACTGATCCTCGAATCTGCTGAGATCCATTTCTTCCCTCTCCCAATGATCGATTACTTGGAGTAAAGCTCAACGATCAATTGCTCTTGGATGGGCGGTGTGGTCAGTTCCTCCCGTTTGGGCATGTCCTTGACGATGCCCTTAAACTCCTCCTTCCTCAATTCCAGCCAGGAAGGTATCCCCCGCCTTGCAACGCCCTCAAGGGCCGCCTTTATCCTGTCCATGTCCCTACTTGAGGGCTTCACTTCTATCACGTCCCCCACATCCACAAGATAAGAGGGAATATCCACAACATGACCGTTTACCATAATGTGGCCGTGATTGACCAACTGCCTGGCCTCCCGGCGGCTTGAGGCGAAACCAAGCCGGTAAACCACATTGTCCAGACGCCTCTCGAGAAGGATCAAGAGGTTCACCCCAGTGTTACCCCTCTGTCTTTCGGCCATCTCAAAATACCTGGCGAACTGCTTCTCGCTCACCCCATAGATCCTCTTCACCTTCTGCTTTTCCCTCAAGCGAAGGCCATAGTCGGAAAACTTTATCCTGGCGGTAGGACCATGCTGTCCCGGTGGATAGGGACGCCTCTCAAAGGCACATTTATCCGTGTAACAGCGCTCCCCTTTGAGGTAGAGCTTGAGTCCTTCGCGTCTACAGAGCTTACAAACAGGACCTGTATACCTCCCCATTATACCCTCCTCCTTTTGGGCGGCCTGCAACCATCATGGGGTATGGGGGTGATGTCGCGGACCGACTTTATCTTGAGACCGGCAGCCTGCAGTGCCCTGATGGCCGCTTCCCTTCCCGCCCCGGGCCCTTTCACGAAGACGTCAACGGCCTTCATACCCGCAATATCGATGGCCTTCTTGGCGGCAGCCTGAGCTGCCAGCTGGGCGGCAAAAGGAGTCCCTTTCCTGGCACCTTTGAAACCCTGAGTCCCTCCGGATGCCCATGAAATGGTATTGCCCTCCTGATCCGTTATCGTGACGATGGTGTTGTTGAAGGTGGCCTGAATGTGAACTACCCCTTCGGGAACGTTCTTCTTCACCTTCTTTGCTGCCGCAGCACCGCGCCTCCGTGCCATAGCCCACCCCTTTTATCTCTTCTTCTTGATCAGAGCACCCCGCGGCCCTTTGCGGGTCCTCGCATTGGACCGGGTCCTCTGTCCCCTCACAGGGAGACCCATCCTGTGGCGAAGCCCGCGATAGCAACCGATCTCCATCAACCGCTTTATGTTCATGGCCACCTCTTTGCGAAGCTCCCCCTCGACCTTATAGTCGCGATCTATGATCTCGCGGATCTTCGCCACTTCCTCCTCGGTTAGCTCACCGGCCTTCTTGCCGAAATCTATCCCGGCCTCCTTCAAGATCTTCTGGGCCGTAGTCCGGCCTATCCCATAAATATAGGTAAGGGCTATCTCTATGCGCTTGTTGCTCGGAATGTCGACTCCCGCTATCCGTGGCATCTCTTACCCCTGCCTCTGTTTATGTTTGGGATTCTCACAGATCACCCGCACGATCCCCTTCCGTTTTATGACCTTGCACTTATCGCATATCTTCTTGACCGATGCCCTGACCTTCATGATCCACCTCCTCACTTCTTCCGGTAAATGATCCTCCCCCTGCTCGGATCATAGGGCGAAAGCTCCACCTTCACCTTATCACCGGGGACAATTTTAATATAATACATCCTCATCTTACCGGATACATGAGCGAGCACCTTATGCCCATTGGGAAGCTCCACCCTGAACATCGCGTTGGGCAAAACCTCCACTACCGTTCCCTCGACCTCCAGGCCTTTGGGCATCCTTATCCTTCGACCCCTATCGCCCTCAAGATCTCACCCTCTATATCCTCTATCTTCCCCTCCCCCTTGACACTGTAAAGGATCCCCTTTGACCGGTAATAATCTATAAGGGGTTCTGTTTGTTCCCTGTAAACCCTGAGCCTCTCCCTTATGGTTTCCTCCCTGTCGTCGTCCCTCTGATAAAGCTCGCCTCCACAACGATCGCAAACGCCCGGCTCCTTCGGCGGATTGAACACCACATGGTACATCGCCCCGCAGTTCTTACAGGTCCTCCTCCCCGTCAAACGCCTGAGGACTTCCTCCTCGGAGACCTCAATATCTATAACCCGATCGACCCTCCGCCCCAATTCCTCCATTATGCGATCCAAGGCCTCAGCCTGGGCCACCGTCCTGGGAAAGCCATCAAAGATGGCCCCCTTTTCACAATCCTCTCCCCTAAGCCGCTCCTTGACAATCCCTATCACAACCTCATCTGGCACGAGCTTACCTTCGTCCATGAACCGCTTCGCCTCCTTCCCCAAAGCAGTGCCTTCCCTCACGGCCTCCCTGAGGATGTCACCTGTGGAGATATGGGGAATCCCCAGCCGTTCCGAAAGTCTTTTGGCCTGCGTGCCCTTCCCCGAACCCGGTGGACCGAGCAGCACTAAGTTCATCCCTACCTCCTCCCCCTCATCCTCATTCCTTTGACCAGGCTCTCGTACTGCCTGGTCAAAAGATGCGCCTCTATCTGCTGGACGGTGTCCAGCGCCACCCCGACCACTATCAGGAGGGCTGTCCCGCCAAAATAAAAGGGCACATTGAAGCGCCCGATCAGGATAGATGGTAACACACACACAGCCGACACATAAAGCCCCCCTATCAGGGTGATCCTCGTCAGCACCCGGTCGATGTAATCCGAGGTGGGCTTGCCGGGCCTGATCCCCGGAATGAAACCGCCGTATTTTTTCATATTGTCGGCAACATCTATGGGATTGAATATGATGGCCGTATAAAAATAACAGAAGAAGACGATCAGGATCACATAAAGCACGTTGTAAATCACCCCCGTCGGACTGAGAAACCCCTTTATCGCTTCCATCCAGGGATGGTTGATAAAGTTTGCAGCGGTCGCGGGGAACATCAAGAGGGAAGAGGCGAAAATTGGCGGTATAACCCCCGAGGTGTTGAGTTTCAAGGGCAAAAATGCGCTCTGCCCCCCGTAAATCCTCCTGCCCACAACCCTTTTGGCATACTGAATGGGGATTCGCCTGTAGGAGGTTTCCATGAAGATCACAAAGGCCACAACGACAAAAACCAGCACTATCAAGAACAGCCCGAAAAGAATGCTCATTTCGCCGATCCTTATGAGCCTGAAGGTGTTGGAGAAGGCCTGAGGAATGCTGGCCACAATCCCGGCAAATATTATCAGGGAAATCCCGTTGCCTATCCCCCTCTCGGTGATCTGCTCCCCAAGCCACATGAGGAAGGTCGTGCCGGTGGTCAGGGTCAACATGGTCGTGAGCCTGAAGGCCCAGCCGGGGTTAAGTACAATCATCTCCCCGCCGGCCCCGCGCATGCTCTCAAGGCCTATGGCCAAACCAAACCCCTGAATCAGGCACAGCAGAACCGTCCCATAACGGACATACTGGTTTATCTTCCTGCGACCATATTCCCCTTCCTTCTTCAGTTGCTCCAGCTGGGGGATGACCACCGTGAGGAGCTCCATGATTATGGCCGCACTTATATAGGGCATTATCCCCAGGGCAAAGACGCTGAAGCGCTTAAGGGCCCCTCCGGCGAACATGTTGAAAAACCCTATGATCCCCCCTGCCTGCTGGAAGAAGCTGGCGAGGGCCTCCCTGTCGATACCCGGGGTGGGGATATAACAACCAACCCGGTAGACCGCCAAGAGGGCCAAGGTCACCAGGATCCTCTTCCTCAGTTCCGGAACCCTGAAGATGTTGCCAAAGGCGTTCATGAAGGGAGGATCTCCACGCTGCCGCCTGCGGCCTGGATCTTCTCCACCGCGCTGCGGCTGAATTTGTGGGCCTTCACGGTAAGGGAAACCTTTATCTCACCGTCCCCCAGGATCTTGATGCCATCCCACTGGCCCTTCACCAGGCCCGCCTCCCTCAGCACCTCCTCATCCACCACAGAGCCCGCCGGGAAGCGATTCAGGTCCCTGACGTTCACTATCGCATATTCCTTCCTGAAGGGATTGTGAAAACCCCTCTTCGGCAACCTCTTGTGAAGGGGCAACTGCCCTCCCTCAAAACCCGCGGGCATATCGGGACTCGAACGGGCCTTCTGTCCCTTGTGACCCCTGCCGGACGTCTTCCCGTGTCCCGAACCTGGCCCTCTGCCCACTCGCTTCGGCCGATGGATTGCCCCCTCTGGGGGTTTGAGCCTATCAAGCATCCTCTTCCCTCACCTCCACCAGATGGGAAACCTTCCTTATCATGCCCCTTATGGACGGAGTGTCCTTTAGGAGGACCTCCTTGTTCAAACGGGTAAGCCCCATCCCCCTGAGGACCTCCCTCTGTTTCTTCGGATAACCTATGGGACTCTTCACCAGCTTGACCTTCAGGTAAGCCATCCCCTCACCCTAGGATTTCCTTCAAAGGCTTTCCCCTTTTGCGGCTCACCTCTTCAGGGGACTTGAGGCTCAAAAGTCCCTGGAAGGTGGCCTTAACCAGGTTATGGGGGTTGTTGGACCCGAGGGATTTGGTCAGGACATTCTGTATCCCCGCACATTCCATGACCGCCCGCACCACCGATCCAGCGATCACCCCGGTACCCTCCGAAGCGGGCTTGAGCAAAACCCTTGCAGCCCCAAACTCCCCGAGCACCTCGTGGGGGATCGTCGTCCCCATAAGGGGAACCCTCATGAGGTTTTTCTTGGCCTTCTCGACCCCCTTCCTTATGGCCTCCATCACCTCCTGGGCCTTGCCGAGCCCATAACCGACTATCCCCTTCCCATCCCCCACCACCACAAGGGCGGTGAACTTGAACCTCTTGCCCCCTGCAGTGACCCTGGAGA
>QMLA01000018.1 GCA_003646585.1 Deltaproteobacteria bacterium
CCTTGAGGGGCTGCGCAGGGAACTCAGGGTCAAGACGAACCTCAACTTCAAAATCGAGGTGTGCCCACGCGGTACCCTGCCGCGTTACGAAGTGAAGGCGCGGCGTTTCAAAGATCTGAGGAAGAAGGGGTAAGGGACGATGGATCACCTAAAGGCCATGGACGAAAGCATCAGGAATCTGAGACGGGAGGCCGAGAAACTGCTTAAACTGGCCGATCAGGAGGACCTTGAGGCCGTGAGGCGGAATGCAAAGCGGATCCTGGCCTCGGTGAGGATGCTCGAGCTGGAGGTATCGGATCCGCTCGAAGTGCTCGACTGAAAAATCCCTCCCCGGGTCTCGCCCAGGTTGATGTCCCCCTGAACAGGCCATAAATTGGTGGTGTGGAGCGGGTTATTGTCATCGGGGGTGGATTGGCGGGTTGTGAAGCTGCCTGGCAGCTGGCAAGGAGGGAGATTAGGGTGGTGCTCTATGAGATGAAACCAAGGCGTTTCTCCCCCGCCCATCGATCCCCCAACCTGGCGGAACTCGTCTGCAGCAATTCCCTCAAGCCCATGGAACTCACCACGGCCCACGGGCTCCTGAAGGAGGAGATGAGGAGGCTCGATTCGATCATCGTCCAGGAGGCCCTAAAAAGCCAGGTCCCGGCGGGCACAGCCCTGGCCGTGGACAGGGAGGAGTTCTCCCGTAGGGTAACCGAGCGGCTCGAGTCCATACCCCATATAGAGATCATCCGCGAGGAGGTCACCCAGATACCCCCCGAAGGGTATGTCATCTTGGCCACAGGCCCCCTCACCTCAGAAGGCCTCATGGAGGCCATAGCGAGGCTGACCAAGAGGGACTACCTCCATTTTTACGATGCCACAAGCCCCATAGTGACGGCGGATTCCATCGACTTTGAAAAGGCCTTCCGCGGTTCCCGCTACGGCAAGGGGGGAGGTGATTACATCAACTGCCCCATGACGAAGGAGGAATATTACCGCTTTGTGGACGAGCTGCTCAGGGCAGAAAAGGTGCCCTTTCGGGACTTCGAAAAGGTTGTCCCCTATGAAGGATGTATGCCCATAGAGGATATGGCCCAGAGGGGACGCGATGCCCTGGCCTTTGGCCCCTTGAGGCCTGTGGGCCTCCTGGACCCGCGTACGGGCAGAAGACCCTATGCGGTGGTACAGCTTAGACCCGAGAACCGGGAGCGCACCCTTTACAACATGGTCGGCTTTCAGACCAAGCTCAAATACCCGGAACAGGACCGCGTCTTCAGGCTCATCCCGGGCCTGGAGAGGGCGGAATTTGTGAGATATGGCAGCGTCCACCTCAACGCCTTCATCGATGCCCCAAGGCTCCTGGACGAGTTCCTGAGGCTAAGGGGGGAGCCGAGGATACTTTTTGCCGGACAGATAACGGGGGTGGAGGGATACGTGGAGTCGGCCGCCACAGGGCTTCTGGCGGGGATAAACGTATCGAGGATGACCAGGGGCTTGCCCCTCGTAGCGCCGCCACCCACAACGGCCCTTGGGGCCTTAATAAGCCACATAACCAACCAATATACCCCCCAGTATCAGCCGATGGGGGTGAACTTCGGGTTGTTTCCGCCCCTTGAGGATCCCCCGAAGAAGAAGGGGGAAAGGAGGGCCAAACTGGTAGAGAGGGCCTTAAGGGACCTTGAGAATTGGATCCGGGAGCTCGGAGAGGTACAATGACTGGCATGTCCACTGCCTGGGCCATGAAAAACGGGGCGAAGGCCGCAGGGGACCTTCTGGGCCCCTTGGAGAAGATCGGGCTTGAGGCCCTGGAGCTCGACTTCAGGGTGACCGGGAGGATCCTCAAGGAGTTGATGCCCAAGCTCAAGGCCAAGAACCCCTGCGTTTTGAGCCTCCACAATTTCTGTCCCGTGCCCGACATCCTCCCCCCCGAGAAGGCCTCAGGAGATGCCTTCAACCTCGCCTCCGATGATCCGGAGGAGCGAAGGGAGGCGGTGCGCTGGACCATAAGGACCCTTGAGGTGGCCTCTGAGCTTGAGGCGCAGGTGGTGGTCCTGCATCTGGGTTTCATCCCCCAGATGAAGCCGATCCCTCACGACCTCTACCGCAAGGGCGAGCTCACAGAGGACGCCCTGGCGGATTTCCTCAAGGAACGAAGCAGGAAGGCCCAAAGATATCTTGATTGCCTCCTCAGGTCCCTTGAACCCGTCCTGAAGAGGGCAGAGGCCCTTGGGGTCAGGGTGGGGATCGAGAATCGCTACTACCTGCATGAATTCCCCCTGGCCGATGAGATCGGGTTGATCCTCGGGGAGTTCAGGGGGGCGCCCCTGGGGTACTGGCACGATACCGGCCATGCCCACGTGCTGGAGAGGCTCGGGGTGATCGGGCACAGGGAGCTGCTGGAGAGGTACCGGGCGGATCTACTCGGGGTCCACCTTCACGACGCAAGGGGGCTTGACGATCACAAGCCCCCGGGCAAGGGGGAGGTGGATTTTCAGATGGTCAGAGAACTTCTGCCCCAAAGGGCAATAAGGATCCTGGAGATACATCCTCCGGCAACCGAAGGGGAGATAAGGGAGGCCCTGGAGTTCCTGAGGGAGAAGGGCCTCCATCGGTAGTCAAAGCCAGGGCTTCCTTTCGAGGACCGGGGTCCGGGAGGCCATTTCCATTAGATCTTTTACGAAATTGGGCAAGACGAAGGAGGCCCTGTGGACCTCGGGGTTGTAATACTTGAGCCTTCCCGGCGGCTCCCACCACCCTTCCGGCAGCTCCTTCTTGAAGAACTTATCCGATGAGGAGGCAAGCCCAAGGGCCCAGTCCGAGCTCACATAAAAGGGGGCGGGAACCAGCACGGGGGCCACATGAGGGAAGACCCTCATCATGTTGTGGAACCCCTTGACGAAGACATCGGGGGTGAAGAAGGGGGAGGCCATCTGCTGGATCATAAGCCCGCAGTCCCCCAGGGTGCGCCTGCAACCCTCGAAGAACTCGGGACTTATCAGCAGTTCGGCCACCCCATAGGGGTCGGTGGAATCCACGATTATCACATCGTAACTGCCGGGAGGAACCTCCTTCACGTACTTGACCCCATCCCCTATGACCACCTCGACCCTGGGATCCTCCAGGCTCCCGGTCATTTCTGGGAAGTGCCTTCGACATACCTCAATGACCGTTTTGTCTATCTCCACAAGGGTTACCTTCTTCACCCTCTGATACTTCAGCACCTCCCTGACCACCCCTCCGTCTCCCCCTCCGATCACCAAAACCCGCTGGGCCTCGCGGTGGGCAGCAAGGGGCACGTGGGCCATCATCTCGTGATAGACGAACTCCGAGTCCTCGGTGAACATCATGTAGTGGTCGATGAAGAGCATCTTCCCGTGTTCCTTGGTGCGGATGACGTCTATCTGCTGATAGGGGGAACGGATGCTGGCCAGGTGCTCCTCGTAGACGAAGACGGCTCCATAACTGGAATCGTGCTCCTCATAGAAGACGTTTTCCTTCTCAAGGAGCTTGGGATCGATCACGTCAAGGGAAATTACTCCAGCGGGGAAGGGGGTGTCAAGCATCCCAACCCACGCCAAAGCTCGACCCTTGACAAAGGAGACCTTATTGGGTATGAAGCCATGTGTCTTTTATCACAAAGGGCGGGTGAGGACCATGTTAAATCAGTATATCGGTATAGTCTTTATGGGGGGTCTGGCTGTCCTTGTGGCAGGGGTGATCCTCGTGTTCTCCCATCTTTTGGGGCCGAGGAGGGTTGATCCGGTCAAGGCCTCCCCTTATGAGTGTGGTGTCCTCACGATAGGCCCTACCCATGAGACCATCCCGATCAAGTACTACATCGTGGCCATGCTCTTTTTGGTCTTTGACCTCGAGGTGGTCTATCTCTATCCCTGGGCGACGGTCTTTCGCGACCTTGGGGGATTTGCCTTTGTGGAGATGTTGGTCTTTGTCTTCATATTGTTGATGGGACTCATTTACGTTTGGAGGAAGGGGGCGCTGGAATGGGAATAGAATCCAGGATCCCACCCGGTATCCTTCTCACCACCCTTGAGGGTATCGTGAACTGGGCCAGGAAGAACTCCATCTGGCCTGTGACCTTCGGCCTTGCCTGCTGTGCTCTGGAGATGATGGTCACAAGCTCTTCGGCCCTGGACATAGCGAGGTTTGGGGCAGAGGTCTTCAGACCCTCACCCAGGCAGGCCGATCTGATGATAGTGGCCGGGACCGTGACCAAGAAGATGGCCTACATGGTCCGCAGGATCTACGATCAGATGCCCGAGCCCAAGTGGGTGATCGCCTACGGGACCTGTGCCTCCTCCGGGGGAATCTTCAGGACCTACAATGTGGTTCAGGGGGTGGATCAGATAGTGCCGGTGGATGTGTATGTGCCAGGGTGTCCGCCGCGACCCGAGGCGTTGCTCGATGCCCTGATGAAGCTCCAGGAGAAGATATCCCGGGAGAGGTTCTCAAGCCGGCCCGATTACGTGAGGGCCTTAAGGCCGGAGGAGATCAGGTGATGTGGGACAGGGGGGCTTACGAGAAGCTCAAGGCTCACTTTCCCGAGGCCATCTTGGGGGTTGAGGAGTCCCGGGGGGAGGTCTCGGTAAGGGTCAAGGCCGAAGAGGTCTTGAAGGTGGCCAAGTTCCTCAGGGAGGATCCCGAGCTCTCCTATGACATGCTGGTCGATCTCTGCGGGGTGGATTACCCGGAGAGGGAGGAGAGGTTTGAGGTCGTTTACCTGCTTCACTCCATGAAGGACAACAGGCGCCTGAGGCTCAAGGCCCGGGTGCGCGAAGGGGAGAGCCTGCCGTCGGTTCAGGAGGTATGGAGGGCGGCCAACTGGCTTGAGCGCGAGGTCTACGACATGTTCGGGGTGCGCTTCGAGGGCCATCCCGACCTGCGGAGGATCCTCACCTGGCAGGGCTTTGAAGGCCATCCCTTAAGGAAGGATTATCCGGTGGAGGGGAAAGAGGAGGGGTTTGAGCTTCCCCCTGAACCCCCCGACCTTGAGCCCCCCGAATGGCTAAAGGAAGAGGGGGACGGGCGCTACATGATCGTCAACATGGGCCCTCAGCATCCCTCAACTCACGGGGTCCTGAGGGTGATCCTGAAGCTTGAGGGCGAGCAGATCGTGGATGCTGTCCCGGTGCTCGGGCACCTGCACCGGGGGGTAGAGAAGCTCGCCGAGACCATGAGCTATCTGAAGGCCCAGACCCTTACCGACAGGTTGGATTACACGGCGGCCTTCTCCAACAACCTCGCTTACATGATGGCGGTGGAGAAGCTCTTCGGGATCGAGCCCCCCAAGAGGGCGCAGTATATAAGGGTGATGCTCGCCGAGTTCTCCAGGCTCACCTCCCATCTGCTCTGGCTTGCGACCCATGCCCTGGACATCGGGGCCATGACGGTCTTCTTCTACTGCTTCAGGGAGAGGGAGACGATCCTGGATATCTTGGAGGCTATAAGTGGGGCGAGGCTCACCCCGAGCTTTTTGAGGATCGGAGGGGTGGCCAAGGACTTGCCCGATGGGATCGAGGAGAGGATAGAGAAATTCCTGGACGAATTTCCCTCGAGGATCGCCGAATATGAGGCCCTCCTGAGCAAGAACCCCATATGGCTTAAGCGCACAAAGGGCATTGGGGTCCTTCAGCCTGATGATGCCATAAATTGTGGTGTGACCGGTCCGGTCTTGAGGGGTTCGGGGGTCAGGTGGGATGTGAGGAAGGCTTTGCCTTACTCGAGCTATGAGGAGTTCGAGTTCGAGGTGCCCATCGGCGAGAGGGGAGACACCTATGACCGGTATCTGGTGAGGCTCGAGGAGATGAGGCAGTCGGCCAGGATCATCCGCCAGGCCTTAAGGAAGATAAAGGACACCCCTCCGGGGGACATAGTCATCAAGGACCCCTACCTTTCGCCGCCTCCAAAGGACCAAGTGCAGAAAGAGCCCCATGCCCTGCTTAGGCATTTTAAGTACTTCTCGGAGGGTCCCGCTCCCCTACCCGGGGAGGCCTATATGAGCGTTGAGGGGCCGAAAGGGGAACTCGGCTGGTACCTTGTGAGCGATGGCACCCCAAAGCCCTACCGGTTCCGGGTGCGGCCGCCGTGCTTTGTGAACCTTCAGGCCCTGCCCCTCATGGTCAAGGGGCATCTTGTGGCCGATGTTGTGGCCGTAATCGGCAGCATCGACATAGTCCTCGGTGAGATAGACCGTTAAGAGGGTGTAGGAGATGGAGTTTGTCTACTTTCTGATCGAGACGGCCATAAAGGTGATCGTGGTCTTTGCGGTGGTCATGTTGGCGGTGGCCTATATGACCTGGGTGGAGAGGAAGGTCCTCGGGCACATCCAGGTGCGATATGGGCCAAACCGCGTTGGCCCTTACGGGCTCCTTCAGCCGATTGCCGATGGTATTAAGGCCTTCTTCAAGGAGGAGGTGATCCCGGAGAAGGCCGATAAGGTCGTTTACGTGATGGCACCGGCGATCCCCCTGGTTGCTTCCCTTTCGATCTTTTCGGTCATTCCCTTCGGTGAAACCGTCAGGATCCTGGGCAGGGAGGTGAAGCTCTGCATTGCCGATGTCGACATAGGGCTGCTTTTCGTCTTCGCCATGGCTTCGCTGGGCGAGTACGGGATAGTGCTCGGGGGTTGGTCCTCCTACAACAAGTACGGATTGATGGGGGCCCTGAGGGCTGCGGCCCAGATGGTCAGTTACGAGATCGCCCTGGGAATAACGGTCCTTGGGATCCTCATGCTTTCCGGGACCCTGAACCTCTCCGAGATCGTGAGGCAGCAGATAGAGGGGCATTGGTTTGTGCTCTATCAACCCTTTGCCTTCATCCTGTTTTTGATATGCATGTTCGCCGAGATAAACAGGACGCCCTTTGATATGCCGGAGGCCGAATCCGAGCTTGCCTGTGGTTACAACATCGAGTACTCCTCCATGAAGTTCGCCATGTTCTTCATGGCCGAGTATGCCCACCTGCTTGCGGCCTCTTCCCTTGTGACCGTGCTGTTTCTGGGAGGATGGGATGGTCCTTGGCTTCCGCCGGGTCTTTCGTGGGTGTGGTTCGTGGTAAAGGTGGGACTTTTGGCCTTCTTTGCCGTCTGGGTCAGGGGGACCTATCCGAGGCTGAGGTACGATCAGATCATGAAGCTCGGCTGGAAGATACTGATACCATTGGCCCTTGCCAACGTGCTGTTTACAGGGCTCTTTATGGTGGTTTAAGGGGGTAGGGGATGATTTGGCCACTTATAAAGGGACTTGGGGTTACGATCCGCAGGTTCTTTTCTGGACCCGTAACGGTTCAGTACCCTGAGGAGCGCAGGTCCGTTTCCCCGAGGTGGAGGGGGATCCATTATTTTGAGGCCACCGAGGACGGGGATACGCGGTGTGTGGCCTGTGGCCTGTGCGTGGCCATCTGTCCTCCGAAGGCCATAAGGCTTGTGGCGGTGGAGAGGGAGGACGGTAGTCGCTATCCGGAGATTTACGAATTAGATGCCATAAGGTGCATCTACTGCGGGCTCTGTGAGGAGGTGTGTCCCGTGGATGCCATAAAGCTTTCCCGGATCTATAACGTCGTTGGCTCAAGTCGATCGGAGCTCAAATGGGATAAGAAAAGGCTCCTTGAGCGGAGGTTAGAGAAGGAGGCGGTGGGATGATCCTTCAGTGGATTGTCTTCATCCTCTCGGCCCTTTTTGCGATCTTTTCGGCCCTCATGATGATAACCCGGAAGAATCCCATCCATTCGGCGCTTTTCCTGATAGGGAATTTTCTGTCCGTGGCCGTCCTCTACATCCTCCTGGGGAGGCAGTTTATAGCCATCGCCCAGGTGATGATCTATGCCGGGGCGATAATGATGCTCATCATCTTCACCATAATGTTGATCAGCGTTGAAGAGCTGAAGAAGGTGTCGCTTCTCAAATTCGGGGCAGGAAGTGTCATCGGGTTGGTGATGACGGTGCTACTGTTCGGCTTTTTGGCTTCGTCGGTTGCCGTAAGGACCCTTCCGGGTCTGAAGGGAGGGTTTCCCCTGGAGAGGATTCAGGAGCTTGGTCCCTTCAAGGTCATAGGAGGGCTTTTGATGACAAAATATCTGCTCCCCTTCGAGCTGGCTTCGGTGGTCTTACTCATCGGGATCATCGGGGCCGTAATATTGGCCAAGAAGGAGAGGTGAGATGATACCTGTGTCCCTTTACATGCTCCTTGGCGCTTTGTTGTTTTCGATCGGAATTTTGGGTGTGCTTATCAGACGGGATGCCATTGTGATCTTCATGTGCATAGAGCTGATGCTCTCGGCAGTGGGCCTCACGCTGGTGTCCGCCTCGCGTTATTACAACGGGCTTGATGGGGTGATCGTGGCCTTTTTGGGGATGACGGTTGCTGCTGCCGAGGCCGCCATAGGCCTTGCGATATTTGTACTCCTTCACAGGACCTACAAGGGCATCAAGGTGGATGAGATCAACCTCCTTAAGGGGTAGGGGCGATGATCGAGTATGTGTGGCTGATACCCCTCTTTCCGGCGGTAGGTTTCCTGATCAATGGCCTTATAAGCAGATGGTGGAAGCTTCCCAAGGGCTTTGTGGCCTGGGTTGCCTGTTCAGCGTTGGGATTGTCCTTTCTGTTTTCGCTGCTGGTCTTTCTGGATTTGCTGAAGCTTCCTCCCGAGGCCCGGGTTGCGGTCCCCGATAAGGTGCTCTTTGACTGGGTGGTCTCGGGGGATCTCAAGACCGTCATCGGTTACAAGGTCGACCCCCTTTCCATGGTGATGGCCCTGGTGGTGACCGGGGTGAGTTTCCTCATTCATATCTATTCTGTGGGTTACATGCACGATGACCCCGGTTTCACGCGTTATTTTGCCTATCTCAACCTCTTCGTCTTCATGATGCTGAACCTGGTCCTCGCCAACAACTTCCTGCTCATGTTCCTCGGATGGGAAGGGGTTGGGCTTTGTAGTTACCTGCTCATAGGTTTCTGGTTTGACAGGGATGCCCCTGCCAATGCGGGCCTTAAGGCCTTTGTGGTCAACCGGGTAGGTGATTTCGGTTTTTTGGTCGGGCTGTTTTTGATCTTTTCAAAGCTCGGCACCCTGACCTTCGATGAGGTCTTTGCGCGGGCTCATCTCCTGGATCCCGCCACTGCGACCCTCATAACCCTCATGCTCTTTGTAGGGGCCACAGGGAAGTCGGCCCAGCTGCCCCTTTATGTGTGGTTGCCCGATGCCATGGAAGGTCCGACACCTGTAAGTTCCCTCATCCATGCCGCCACCATGGTCACCGCGGGCGTTTACATGGTGGCCCGTTGCCATGTCCTGTACGAGATGGCCCCGTTGAGCATGGCGGTTGTGGCGATCGTTGGTGCCCTGACGGCCATCTTTGCCGCTTCCATGGCCCTGGTCCAGGTTGACTTCAAGAGGATCCTGGCCTACTCGACCATAAGCCAACTGGGGTACATGTTCCTCGGGGTGGGGGTTGGGGCTTACAGTGCCGGGATCTTCCACCTGATGACCCATGCCTTCTTCAAGGCGTGTCTCTTTTTATGTGCAGGTTCAGTCATGCATGCTATGCAAGGTGAACTCGACATGAGAAAGATGGGCGATCTCAAGAGACACATGCCGCG
>QMLA01000019.1 GCA_003646585.1 Deltaproteobacteria bacterium
GAGCAGGACAGGAGGCGGCGGGAGCTGGCCGAGCTCAAGAACCAGGCCGACAATTTCGCCTATCAGGTCGAAAAGCAGCTCAAGGACCTGGGCGACAAGGTTCCCGAGTCCGACAGAAACAGGGCCCAGTCCCTCATAGAGGAGATAAAGAAGCTCTGCAAGGAGGAAGCCCCCGATGCCCAGAGGTTGCGCCAGTTGATGAACGATCTCCAGCAGGTGGCCTACTCCATCTCGGAGAAGGCCTATCAGCAGGCCACCGGCACCTATGGCCAGTCCTCCGAGGGTGGGGGAAAGGGGGGCGATGACGTGATAGATGCCGAATACGAGGAGAAGAAGTGATCCGGAAAGGGGCGGCCTTAGGGCCGCCCCCATTTTTTTGAGGAGGAAGGAAAATGGCCGTAGAGAAATACACCCAGAAGGTCCAGGAGGCCCTTTACAGCTCCCAGACCATAGCGGCCCGATATGGACACCAGCAACTTGAGCCCGAACACCTGCTTTTGGCCCTCCTGGATCAGCCAGAGGGATTGGCCCCCAAGATCCTCTCGCAGGCAGGGGTTGATCCCCAGGCCCTGCGGGGGAGACTTGAGGCCTTCCTGAAGTCCCTGCCGAGCATAAGGGGAGGTAGTGGCCAACTTTATCCCTCCCAGAGGTTTCACCGGGTGCTGGCGAAGGCCGAGGATGAGGCCAAGGCCCTAAGGGATGAGTACATAAGCGTTGAGCACCTCCTTTTGGCCATGATCGAAGAGGAAGGGGTCTCGGGGAGGCTCCTCAGGGAGTTCGGGCTTGACCGTCAGGGGTTCATGGAGGCGTTGAGGAAGGTGCGAGGAAGCCAGAGGGTTACCAGCCCCAACCCCGAGGACACCTACCAGGCCCTTGAGCGCTTTGGTCGCGATCTCACCGAACTGGCCCGTCAGGGGAAGCTTGATCCGGTGATAGGTCGCGATGAGGAGATCAGGCGGGTTATCCAGATCCTCTGCCGCCGGACCAAGAACAACCCGGTGCTGATCGGGGATCCCGGGGTGGGCAAGACGGCCATAGTGGAAGGCCTGGCGCAGAGGATTGTCCGCAACGACGTCCCGGAAGGTTTGAAGAACAAGCGCATCATCGCCCTGGATATGGGGAGCCTCATAGCGGGGGCCAAGTACAGGGGGGAATTCGAGGAGAGGCTCAAGGCGGTGCTCAGGGAGATACAGGAATCCGAGGGGCAGATAATTCTTTTCATCGATGAGCTTCACACCGTCGTAGGTGCTGGGGCGGCCGAAGGGGCTGTGGATGCATCCAACCTCCTCAAGCCCATGCTCGCCCGGGGAGAGCTCCACTGTATTGGTGCCACCACCGTCGACGAATATCGCAAGTACATCGAGAAGGACCGTGCCCTGGAGAGGCGCTTCCAGCCGGTGTATGTGGACGAACCCTCCGTGGAGGACACCATCTCCATCTTGAGGGGGCTGAAGGAGCGCTATGAGGTCCATCATGGGGTCAGGATCAAGGACTCGGCCCTTGTGGCAGCGGCAGTGCTGAGCCATCGCTATATCACCGATCGGTACCTGCCCGACAAGGCCATAGATTTGGTGGATGAGGCCGCAGCGAGGCTCCGCTCCGAGATCGACTCCATGCCCGCTGAGCTTGATGAGCTGACCAGGCGGATCATGCAACTGGAGATAGAGCGCGAGGGACTCAAGCGCGAGACCGACCCTGCGAGCAGGAGGCGCCTGGAGCGCCTGGAGAGGGAACTGGAGGAGCTCAAAGGCCATGCCGAAAAATTGAGGGCCCAGTGGGAGGAGGAGAAGAAGGCCATAGAGAGGATCAGGGCCTTAAGGCGCGAGATAGAGGAGACCAAGCGGCAGATCGAGATCGCCGAAAGGCAGTACGATCTGAACCGCGTGGCGGAACTCAAATACGGCAAACTCATGGCCCTGGAGAGGGAATTGAAGCAGCTTGAGGCCAAGCTCGATCAGAGGGGCAAGAGGCTCCTGAAGGAAGAGGTGGACGAGGAGGACATCGCCAAGGTGGTGAGCCAGTGGACGGGAATCCCCGTATCGCGGCTCCTCGAAGGGGAGAGGGAGAAACTTTTGAGGCTCAAGGAGAGGCTTCACCGAAGGATTGTGGGTCAGGAGGAGGCCGTTGAGGCCGTCTCTGACGCCGTCCTGAGGGCCAGGGCCGGGATCAAGGATCCCAATAGACCCATCGGCAGCTTCATCTTCCTCGGGCCTACAGGGGTCGGAAAGACGGAATTGGCCAAGGCCCTCGCTGAGGCGCTCTTCGATGACGAGAGGAACATGATCCGCATCGACATGTCCGAATACATGGAGAAACACTCGGTGAGCCGCCTCATAGGGGCTCCGCCCGGGTATGTGGGCTATGAGGAAGGGGGACAGCTCACCGAAGCGGTGAGGCGGAAGCCTTACTCGGTGGTGCTCTTCGATGAGATAGAGAAGGCCCATCCGGATGTCTTCAACATCCTGTTGCAGATCCTGGATGACGGCAGGCTCACCGACAACAAGGGCAGGACGATCAACTTCACCAACACGGTCATCATCATGACCTCCAACATCGGCAGCCAGTATATCCTCGAATCCCAGGGGACGGACGAAGAAAGTTACCGGAGGATGAAGGACATGGTCCTTCAGGCCTTAAGGATGCACTTCAGGCCGGAGTTCCTGAACAGGATCGATGAGATCATAGTCTTCAGATCCCTCAGCAGGGAACAGCTGAGAAAGATCGTGGATCTTCAGATCGACCGCTTAAGGGGCAGGCTCGATGAAAGGAGGATAACCATCGAGCTCACCGAAAGGGCCAAGGACTTCCTAGTGGATATAGGCTACGATCCCAACTATGGGGCGAGGCCCTTGAGGCGAACGATCCAGAGGGAGGTGGAAACACCGTTGGCTTATAAGATCGTCTCCGGGGAGGTGAGGGAGGGCGATTGCGTGGTGGTCGATTTCGAGGATGGCCGGCTCGTCTTCCGGGTGAAGGAGATGGAGGCCGAAGCGGCCGAGGCGGCAAGCTGAGGTTCAGAGGAGACAAAAGCCCATGATGCCAAGGCCCAGGGCGAGAAGGCCGTAGAGGAGAGCGGCCCTGGGCTCAAGTTCTTTCAGGCTCTCCCAGAAGGCGGAAAGAAACACCACCAGAAGGAAGATCCAGAGAAGGGCGAGGGTGGCCTTTAGGGGTTCCCCCTTCAGGAAGGCCCCCAGGGCCCTGAGGAAGGAGACTGCGGCTTGGCCGAGGTCCGGTTGTTCCACCATCCTCAATCCTCCTTGGAGGGATCGATGCCGAAGGGACCCATCTTCATGTCCCAGAGGATCTCCGGATCCCTCATCCTCCCGTATCCGAAGAGGTCATCCAGGGGTACCCACAGGGGATTAAGCAGTGGGGCATGTTTGATGAGGCCCCGAATCACCCTGTGTCCCCAAAAGCTCCCCTTGGTGAAGGGACATACGGCCTGACAGGAGGCACAGGAGGCCCCCGCGGCTATCCAGTAGCGGAGGCACCTCTTGCCATCCACGTACCACTTGAGTGCCCCCGGGTTTCCCGTCTCCGATGGGGGCTCAAAGGTCCTTTCCCCTTTGGGGATGGCCCCGGCCGGGCAGAGTTCCGCGCATTTCTTGCAGGTGTTGCAGAACTCCGTTACCCCGAAGTCGATGGGCGAATCGGGTACAAGGGGCATATCCGTCAGGACCTTGCCGATGCGGACCGCCGGGCCGTAATCAGGGGTGATCAAAAGCCCGTTCCTTCCCAGCTGTCCGAGCCCCGCATCTATGGCCAGGGGGATGCTCAGGGCGGTGCCGTTCTTGCACGGGATGGCATTGTAGCCCATCATGCGGATGGCCTCAGCCAGGGCGATATCGGTTATCCCCATCCTCGCATAGGCCATGTTGGTGGCTATGCTCGTCGAAAGGGAAGCCGGTCCGACCTGGGTGAGGATCCGGTTGAGGTCGATGATCGTGACCACGGCGTAACGGATGCCCTGGGGGATGACCAGTTCGGTCTCCGTTTCCTGGGGTTCCTCCACATCCCCGAAGACGATCCTCTTGGTCTGAGGCGGTCCGGGATCGTAAATGTTTCTGCAAGTTTCCTCATAGACCCATTTGCGGTTCAGTTCGGCAATACCCACCCTGTTGGCCCCAAGGAAGATCGCCATCTGCTTGACCTTCTTGGTGAGGTCGACGGGATCAGGGTTCGGTTCGGGCTTAAGCCTTAGATTTGGAGGGACGTTTATGGGCTTCCAGCTCAAAAACCCCTGGTTCTCATGCCCCTCACCATAGGGCTCGGTGAGCCTGTTCCAGGTGGAGGCACCATTCCAGAGGGCCAGGAAGGCCCGTGCCTCCGTTCTGTCCCTGACGGGGATCCTGGTGGCTATCTTTCCCTCCAGGTAATTGGCCATGAGCCTCTCAATCCATGCCTCAAACCAGGGTTTCCCCAGTTCCTCCGAGACCCTCTTGAAGGCCAAAAACCTCTGGGAGAACCTCCCCAGGTCCTCCCTGCAGCTGTAAATTTCTTCGGCTCCCCTCATCTCCTTTCCCTCTTTTGTCCTTGGGGTAAGGATATCAGAGCGGAGCGAGGGCATGCAATTTTGACAATCCCCCGTTCTTCCTCTACTATGGGGCCGTCATGGAGGGTGTCCTTGCCCTGATCAAGGACGACCTTCGGCGGGTGGAGGAGGAGTTTAGGCGCAGGCTGAAATCCAGGGTTCCCCTCATTACCCGGATAGCTGAACATCTGGTCAAAAGCGGCGGCAAGAGGCTAAGGCCCGCCCTGCTGATCCTCGCCTCGAGGCTCTGCGGTTACAGGGGCGAGGCCCATATTCCCCTGGCCGGGGCCATAGAGTTCATCCATACGGCGACCCTGCTGCACGACGATGTGATAGACAACGCCGAGGTTCGCAGGGGGAGCCCCTCGGCCAATGTCCTCTGGGGGAATGAGGCGAGTGTGCTGGTAGGGGATTTTCTCTTCAGCCGTTCCTTTTCGATGATGGTGGAGGTGGGGGATCTCAGGGTCCTTCAGGTCATGGCCGAGGCGACGACCCAGCTTGCCGAAGGGGAGACCTTCGAGCTCATGAAGACCGGTGATCTGTCAACGACCGAGGAGGAAAACCTCCGGATGATCACCCAGAAGACGGCCAGCCTTATGTCGGCCGCAGCCCGCATAGGAGCCATCCTCGGCGGCGCACCTCCTGAGAAGGAGGAGTCCCTGGCCGATTACGGTCTCAAGGTGGGGATAGCCTTCCAGTTGATAGATGACTGTCTGGATTATGTCGGCCGCGAAGAGGCCCTGGGGAAGAAGGTGGGGACCGATCTGAGGGAGGGGAAGATAACCCTTCCCCTCATCCACACCTTGAAGAATTGCAGCAAGGCCGAGAGGGACTTCATAAGGGAGGTGATCCTCGATTCGGGGCAGAGCGAGGAGCAAATAGAGGCGGTGGTAAGGATAGTCTGCAGACACGGGGGCATCGCCTACACGGTTCAGAGGGCCAGGGATTTCGTCGATGAGGCAAAGGAGAAACTCATGATCTTTGAGCCCTCTCCCGAAAGGGCGGCCCTCATTGGGCTCGCCGATTACGTCCTGGAGAGGGATTTCTGAGGCGGTAGCGCTCCCAAAAGGTCCCGATCACCTCCTCCGGGTCCACCTTAAGCAGCCTTGCATAAGCCTTGAGGAAGCCCTTCACATATATCCATGGGGGAAGGGATTCAAATCGCTCCTCCTCCAGGGCCCGAAGGGTCCCCTTGGTTATCTTTATATGGGAGGATACCTCCTCCGGGGACAGCCCCAGCCGTTCCCTTATCTCCCTCAAGGCCTCACCTCCGAGACCCCCTTTCTGGGCCTTTATCTCCTCTATGGCCTCCTTGGGGAGCCCTTGGACCCTGGGAGGACACCGGATCTCTCCTCTGCTCGGGGTTTGGGTGAGGATGCGGTAAGCCTCCTCGACCCTCTGCCTCATCCTCTCCAGCTCTTCGGGAGTCCAGAGGGCCAGCACCCCGGGGTTGGAGGGGTCCAGAGCGGCCATTATGCGCCTGTACGCCTCCTCCACCTCCCAGGTCGCCGCCCCGGGCCGGAGGTCCAAAACCGCATAGGGATCCTCTAAAGCACCGCCATCTCCCTTCCGCTGATCACCCTTGAGGCTATTCCCCTTATGCATTGGGCAACCTCCGTGTGCGGATATTCGAGCAAGAAAGGTCGTCCCCGGTTTATCGCAAAGGAGACCTTGGGGTCGAAGGGGATGTAACCCAGATAGAGGGGGTCTATTCCGAAGTACTTCCGGCATACGGTCTTGAAGGAGAGGCCGAGCTGCCTCTCCTCGCCCCTTTTCAACTGGTTGACGATCACACAGAGGCCGAATCCCTTAAGGGACTCCCTGAACCTCGAGGCCGTCTCGCCATCAAGGCCCTCTATCCTGGAGAGGAGCTCCCAGGGGGTCCTCACCGAGGGATCACGGCCCGTGAAGGCCAAATCGATGATCCTGCGGATCCCCTCATCGGCCATCCTCCTCAACCCCCTGAGATAAGCCCCTCGGAGGAAGCGATAGGCGTTCTCGATGGCGGTTCCCTCGGGGGTCACCACGACCACCTTCCTCTGGGCCGAAAGGAAGAGGTCCAGGGTGAAGGGAGAAATCCCTGCCCCGAGGTCCAAGATGAGGTAATCCGCCCTCAGGGCCTTTAAGGCCTTAAGCAGGCGCTTCTTCTCCTCATACCGGAGCTTATCAGAAAGGTTGACCAATGCCCCCGATATCAACCTCAACCCGACAACGGGGGTATCGAGCATGACCTCCTCTATTTGGGCCTCACGCCTGAGGAAATGCTCTATGGTCCTTTGGGGGAGGGGTATCCCCAAAAGGGTGTGCAGGTTGGCACCACCGGCCAGATCCACATCGAGCAACACCACCTTCTTCCCCAGCTCCGCCAAGGCCACCCCGAGGTTCAGGGCCAGAAAGCTCTTCCCCGTTCCCCCTTTTCCTCCGCCTATTGCCAGTGAAACCGAAGACACCTCAGAACCCCACTCCATCGATCTCAGCCCCGCAGTCTGGACAGCGCCCACCTTGGACCTTGTTCTCCAGGACCCTGAACCCCCAACGTCTGATCAGCAACTGCCCGCAATTCCAGCAGTAGGTGTTCTCCCCTTCCTCTCCCGGCACATTTCCGCAGTATACATACCTCAATCCTTCCTTGAGACCGATCTCCCTTGCGCGCTTCAAGGCCCAGAGGGGAGTAGGAGGAAGGTCCAGGAGCCGGTAATCGGGATGGAAGGCGGTCACATGCCAAGGGATCTCAGGGCCAATGGAGCGGATGAATTGGGCCAACTGCCTCAGTTCCCCCTCGGAATCGTTCAGGGTCGGGATCAGCAGGGTCGTGACCTCGACCCAGATGCCCAGTTCCCTCATCAGCCTTATGTTGTCTAGGACCGGCTGGAGCCTGGCCCCGCATACCTCCCGGTAAAACTTCTCGTTCATGGCCTTGAGGTCGACATTGGCCCCGTCCAGATAAGGGGATATCATCTGCAGGGCCTCGGGGCTCATATACCCGTTGGTGACGAACAGGTTCTTTAACCCCCTTTCCCTTGCCAGCCTGGAGGTTTCATAGGCGTATTCGAAGAAGATGGTGGGTTCGGTGTAGGTGTAGGAGATGCTCTGACAGCCCCTCCTCAAGGCCTCCTCGACGATCCTTTCCGGGGGAACCTCTTCGCCATAAATTTCCCCGTGGTCCTTGGGGACCTGGGAGATGGTGTAGTTCTGGCAGTGCAGACACCGGAAGTTGCAGCCCACCGTTGCTATGGAAAAGGAGAGGGTCCCGGGAAGGAAGTGGAAGAAGGGCTTTTTCTCTATGGGATCGATGTTGGCAGAAACGAGCTTTCCGTAGACGAGGCTGTAGAGGGTACCCTCTCTGTTTTCCCTCACCTGACATATCCCCCGCTTTCCCTCCGGGATCACGCAGCGGTGATGGCAGAGATTGCAGCGGACCTTCCCCCCTTCGAGTTTCTCGTAAAGCAGGGCCTCCCTCATCCTGGATGAACTTATCACACGCTTTGGCCCTTTTCCAGCGCGCTTTACCGCCTTGGGGCTTCGGGATAAAATCCTCCAGATGGCAGGGGAGAAGCGTCTGAGGAAGACGCGCAACATCGGCTTCATGGCCCATATCGATGCGGGAAAGACCACCGTCACCGAGCGTATCCTTTATTACACCGGAAAGACCCATCGAATGGGGGAGGTGGACGAGGGTACAGCCACCATGGACTGGATGCCCCAGGAACAGGAGAGGGGCATAACCATAACCTCGGCCGTAACGACCTGTTATTGGCGTGACCACATCATCCAGATAATAGACACCCCCGGTCACGTGGACTTCACCATCGAGGTGGAGAGGGCCTTGAGGGTCCTGGATGGGGCCATCATCATCTTCAGCGCCGTGGAAGGTGTTGAGCCCCAGTCGGAGACCGTCTGGTATCAGGCCTCAAGATATAGGGTCCCGAGGATTGCCTTCGTCAACAAGATGGACAGGGTGGGGGCGGATTTCTTCGGGACCCTGAAGCAGATGGAGGAAAAGCTCGGTGCGAATCCCCTGCCCCTTCAGATCCCCTGGGGGAAGGAGTCCGAATTCCGGGGGGTCATCGACCTGTTGAGGATGAAGGGGATCCTCTGGGAGGACGAACTCGGGGCCAGGTTTGTCGAGGTCGACATCCCCCAAGAGCTCCTGGAGGAAGCGGAGGTCCAGAGGGAGAGGCTCCTGGAGAAGGTGGCCGAGACCGACGAGGGGCTCCTGGAAAAATACTTATATGGCCAACCCATATCCGAGAGGGAGCTCAAAGAGGCCATAAGGCGGGCGACGATAGACCTCAAACTGCAACCGGTTCTGTGCGGCGCGGCCCTGAGGAACAAGGGCATCCAGCCTCTGCTTGATGCCATCGTCGATTACCTCCCCTCGCCCTTGGACATTCCCCCTGTGCGCGGCATAAACCCCCTGAGTGGCCAAGAGGAGGAGAGACCACCCGATGAGGAAGCCCCCTTATGTGCCCTGGCCTTCAAGATCATGATGGACCAGGGCAGGAAGCTCACCTATGTGAGGATTTATTCGGGCGTTCTGGAAGCGGGAAAGGAGGTCTACAACGCCTCGGGGGGGAAGAGGGAGAGGGTGGCCAGGATTTTCGAGATGCACGCCAATTACAAGAGGCGCCTGGAACGCGCCAGGGCAGGGGAGATAGTGGGCCTTTCGGGGCTCAAGGAGACCCTCACGGGTCATACCCTCTGCGATCAGGACCATCCCATCCTCCTTGAGCCCATCCAGAGCTACGAGCCGGTGATATCCGTGGCTGTGGAACCCAAATCGAGCCAGGACCAGGACAAACTCGGACAGGCCTTGGAGAAGATCTCCGAGGAGGACCCGACCTTCAGGGTCAAGTACGA
>QMLA01000020.1 GCA_003646585.1 Deltaproteobacteria bacterium
CATGTAAAGCAAGGGCTCGAATTCAAGTTCGTGCAGAGGGTCGAGGAGGCCGTCGAGATAGCCCTTTCGGGGAACGGTGAGCGATGAGGATCCTGCTTTTTGCCGGCAAAGGAGGGGTCGGAAAGACCAGTATAGCGGCGGCAACGGGACTGGCGGCTTCAAGGAGGGGATTGAAGACCATAGTCATCTCCCTTGACAGCGCCCATAACCTTTCGGATGCCTTTGAGCTCGGTCAGGAGCTCTTCGACGTCAAGGGCGAACCCTTGGAGATACTTCCCAACCTCTGGGTCCAGGAGATAAACATCCAGGAAGAGATAAAGCGCCACTGGGCGGAAGTTCACAGCTACATTGCGGCCCTTTTCAAGGCCTCAGGGGTCAAGGAGATCCTCGCCGAGGAACTGGCGATTTTGCCCGGGATGGAGGAGGTGTCCGGCCTCCTTTACATAAACAGCTATGCCAGGCGGGGGACCTATGACCTCATAGTGCTCGATTGTGCCCCTACGGGGGAGGCCATAAGGTTTGTGAGCCTTCCGACGATCTTCGAGTGGTACATGAAGAAGTTCTTCAACCTCGAGAGGAAGATCGCCAGGGTTGTGGGACCCCTGGTGGAAAGGCTTTACAATGTCCCCATGCCCGAGGACAGGTGTTTTGACGCTGTGGAGGAACTCTTTCGGAGGCTGGAGGGGGTGGAAAATCTGCTTGGGGATTCAAGCATCACCTCGGTTCGCCTGGTGACCAATCCCGAAAAGATCGTAGTCAAGGAGACCCAGAGGGCCTTCCTCTACTTTTCCCTTTATGGGCTGTGTGTGGATGGGGTCCTTGTGAACAAGGTCCTGCCCGAAGGGGTGAGTGACGACTTTTTCCAGCAGTGGCAGTTCCTGCAGGGAAGGTATATATCGGAGCTTGAGGAATATTTTTCGCCCGTTCCGGTGTTCAAACTCCCCCTTTACAGCCAGGAGGTGAAGGGGATCGAGAGCCTCGAGAGGGTGGCCGAGGATCTCTACGGGGATCGGGACCCCACCGAGGTCTTCCACAGGGAGCCACCTTACAGGTTCCACAAGGAGGACGGGCTTTACAGGCTCCAGGTGAAGATGCCCTTTGTCGGAAAGGACGAGGTGGAATTGAGCAAGCGGGGTGACGAGCTGATAATCAGGATCGGGGTCTTCAAAAGGCATGTGATCCTCCCAAAGAGCATTTCCGGCCTCACCCCCACGGGGGCCAAACTCCAAGGGGACATCCTTACCATTACCTTTGAAAGGAGGGACGATGGTCGGAGCTAAGAGGCAAGAAAGAAGGGGCTTTGAATGTCCCATGGCCAGGCTGTGGGAGAGGATCGGCAGGCTCAGGGATCGTCGGTCTCCCTTTTGGGATCATCTGACCAATGCCAAGATCGAGGTCCTGGAGGCGATAAAGTCGCTGCTTGAGGAGAAGATCCAGAAGATCAAGGCCCAGAGGGAGGAGCTGACCAAGATAGAAGTGGAATAGGCCCTTGAAGAAGGCGGTGATCATCCCCGCCCGTTACGGTTCTTCCCGTTTGCCCGGAAAACCTCTCATTCGCCTCAAGGGGAAACCCCTTGTTCAGTATGCCTTTGAGATTGCCCGAAGCACATCGGCAGAAGTCGTCCTTGTGGCCACCGATGACGAAAGGATCCTTCAGACCGTCAGGGGGTTCGGGGGGGATGCGGTGATGACCTCCCCCGATCATCCCTCTGGGACCGACAGGGTGGCGGAGGTGATAAGGGAGATGGAGGTGGAGCTTGTCGTTAACCTTCAATGCGACGAACCTCTCCTTGAGCCCCGCTACATAGAGGAGCTTTTTGAGGCCTTTGGGGATCCGAGGGTCCAGATGGCGACCTTGGTGGGGCCCCTGTCGCAGCAACAATGGCTTGATCCCAATACGGTAAAGGTGGTGAGGGACAGGGAAGGCTTTGCCCTTTACTTTTCAAGGGCCCCCATCCCCTATCCGAGGGATGGAGGGGGACCCCGCGAGGGGGTCTACTGGAGGCACATCGGGGTCTATGCTTACAGGAAAGAGACCCTCTTGACCCTCACTTCCCTTCCCCCATCGCCCCTTGAGGAAGAGGAAAAACTCGAACAATTGAGGGCCCTTGAAAACGGCATAAGGATATTCACGGTCATATGCCCCCACAGGTCCCCCTCGATTGACACCGAGGAGGACCTGCGGAAGGTTATGGAGCTTTTGCCCTAAGATCCGGTGTAGCCGAGTTTCTGAGAGGCCTTAAGCCCCGCCTCCTTAAGAAGAGGGACGATCTCCTCCTCTATCCTCTCATTGGTGAGCCTAAAGGCAGGGGCCTGGACCGATATCCCGGCGATGACCCTCTTGGTGTAATCCCTCACCGGGACCGCGACACACCTCACCCCTTCCTCATACTCCTCATCATCGACCGCATAGCCCTTCTCCCTGACTTCCTGAAGGTGCTGCAGGAAGGTCTCCTTTTCGGTGATGGTGTTGGAGGTGAAGGCCTTCACCCCCTTCCAGTCGATGATCCTCTCCACTTCGGACTGGGACTTGTAGGCAAGCTGCACCTTCCCCGCGGCGGATGCATAAGCGGGAATCCTCCAGCCAGCCCTGCACGCAACCCTAACCATCTGACTGGCCTCCACCACATCGAGGTACACGATCCACTGATCCCTTAGGACCGCAAGGCCTGCATTTTCATCGCACCTCTCAACAACCTCCTCCAGGATGGGCTTTATCTGCTTGACCAGGTTCATCTGCCTGAGATAGTTCTGGGCGAGCTCGAGGATCTTCAAACCAAGACGGTAATTCTCGGTCTCCTTGTTTTGCTCAACATAACCCTTGGTTTCAAGGGTGGCCAAAAGCCTGAAAATGTTATTCTTGTGAAGATTAAGCCTCCTGGAAAGCTCGCTCACTCCAAGTTCATCGCCCTCCCTGCCAAGCTCCTCCAGGACCGCCAGGGCATGGGCCACCGATTTGATCACATAACTGGATTTCTCCCGCCGGGCCATTTTTCCTCCTCCTTCCGCAGTGATATAACGTTATACATCTGTGCTATAAGGTATTTCCTGTTCGCCATGCTGTCAAGTCAGGTTTTAAGGGGGGATTCGAAACGACGTTTACCGCCGTTCGCCCCTTGGGGTTTTAAAATGGATACTATAAAATGGGAGGGTCTGCAAGGGGTGGGTTTTTCCCCTTGGCATGGGGAGATCAGGTGTGATAAAAAAGATCAAATGGGTTTCAGAAAATGTCCCTGAAGGAGGGGAGGATGGAGGTTCTCCAGAAGATTAAGGATTATGCTTACAGGAAGGCTGTAGAGCAGATCGTGTCCCTTTTGAGGAAGGTGGACGATCAGAAGATCCTCCAGATGCTCTCCATTGCCAAGATGCTCACTAATGATCCTGAGGTAAAGAGGGCCATAGAGGGGATAAAGCGGTTCGTGCAGACCGATCATCCCGCCAAACAGCTTTTTTACAGGATCATCAATTATCTCCCCTATGAGAATTGTGTGAAGATATTCTGGACCCTCTTTAACAACGGCTGGTTTATCGGTGGTAAGAAGAGGGACGCCTTCGAGAAGGAGCACGGTTACAGGCCTCCTTTTGTCCTCATTTTGAGTCCGACCATGAGGTGCAATCTGCGCTGCAAGGGTTGTTACACCCTCGGCTATGGCAGGAAGTATGAGCTTGAGTATGAGGTTGTGGACAGGATCCTCAAGGAATGTGAGGATCTTGGGATTTATTTCGTGACCGTCCTTGGCGGGGAACCCCTGATGTATCCCCATCTCTTCAGGATGATAGAGGAACATCCTGATATCTTCTTTCAGGTTTACACCAATGGGACGTTGGTGAACAGGGAGGTTGCGAAGAGGTTTTCGGAGCTGGGCAATGTCTTAGTGATCATAAGCATAGAGGGCGATCAGGAGGAGACCGACGCCTGGCGGGGCAAGGGTGTATACAAGAGGATCCTTCAGGCCTTCGATAACCTCAGGGAGCATCGGGTCCTCATAGGCACCTCTTCCACCGTCACCCGTTATAATGTCGAAAAGGTCTCCTCCTTCGAGTTCATCGATGAGCTGATTGAGCTCGGGTCTTTCGTCCAGAATTATTTCCTCTATGTCCCGGTGAACGGTCAGGCGGATTTCTCCCTCATGGTCACCCCTGAGCAGAGGGATCTTTTGAGGAGGCGGGTGATAGCCGTAAGAAACACCAGGCCCATCTTCATCATGGATTTCTGGAACGATGGTCCCTATGTGGGAGGGTGTATAGCTGGGGGGAGGCGTTACTTTCATATTAACGCCAAAGGCGATATCGAGCCCTGTGTGTATACCCATATAGCCGTGGATAACATCCGCAACACGACCATAGCCCAGGCTTTAAACAGCAAGCTCTTCAGGGCCATAAGGGCGAGACAGCCCCACAATCCTAACCATCTGCGTCCCTGTATGATCATCGATAACCCCCATGTCATGAGGGAGATCATCCAGGAGACCCAGCCTTACTTCACCCATCCGGGGGCAGAGGAGATTTACACCGAGAAGGCACCGCTTATGGACGAGTACGCGGCCCGTTGGGGCGAGTATGCCGACAGGATCTGGGCCGAGGAGTACAGGGACGGCAAGCGCGTCGTGGATTACTGGCCTGAGGGGCAGGAAGTCCGGCCTTCCATCTGTGGATCGATAGGCGTGGTCCAGTGAAGGTGTTGCTCCTTCAGCCTCCCTCGCGGGCCCTGGGGTTCGGGGACATGATCCGGGCCGAACCCTTGGGGCTTGAGGCCATTGCGGGGAATCTCGAAGGGCACGAAGTCCAAATCCGCGACCTGAGGATTGAGGGAAGGGAAGGGCTCCTGGAGGTCCTTGAGGCCTTCAGGCCCCGGGTTTGTGGCATAAGTTGTTCCTGGACCACGGATCAACCGAAGGTCCAGAGGCTTGCCTCCCTCATAAAGGAGAGGCTTCCCGACTGCCTCCTGGTGGTGGGTGGGATTCACGCCTCGCTCTGTCCCGATTCCTTCCGCAAGCCGGTGGATGCCGTCGTTGTGGGAGAGGGGGAGGAAACCTTCAGGGAACTTCTGCAGGGAAACGGGGATCCGTGGGAGATACCCGGGATCTTCTGGGTAGAGAATCCCCAAGCGTTTAGGCCCCGGGAGTTCGTCCCGGACCTCGATTCCCTTCCCATGCCCCGAAGGGTCCGCTATCCAGGAGTGGGCTATTACATGGGTTTTCAACGTCCGCTGGCCCTCCTTGAGACCTCCAGGGGCTGTCCCTTCAGGTGTACCTTTTGTGCGGTATGGCCCTTCTACAAGGGGACCTTCAGGGTGAAGAGTCCCGAGCGGGTGGTTGAGGAACTGGCCCTGGTTCCGGATCCCTTTATACTGTTTGTCGATGACAACTTCATGGCCGATCCCGAAAGATGCGAAGAGATAGCACGGCTCATTGAGCGTCGAGGGATCAGGAAGCGTTACACTTTGCAGGCCCGAAGCGATTCCATTGTGAAGCATCGCGAACTGCTCAAACTGTGGAAGGCCATAGGCCTTAAGGCCATATTTGTGGGCTTTGAGGGGTTCAGGGATGAGGACCTCAGGAGGCTTCGCAAGGGCACAGCCGTCCGGGTAAATGACGAGGCCGTGGAGATCCTCAGGTCCTTGGGAATAGAGCTATGGGCCTCCTTTATCGTCGATCCCTCCTTTGGCCCGGAGGATTTTCAGGGGTTGAGGGAATACGTGAGGTCACGGGGGATCAAGCAGGCGTCCTTTTCAGTCCTGACCCCCCTTCCCGGCACAAGGCTCTTTGAGGAGCTGAAGGAAAGGATAACGACCTGCGATTATGAGCTCTTTGACATAGCCCATGCGGTCTTGCAGACGCGTCTGCCCCTTGAGGAGTTTTACCGCCAGTTCTGTTCCCTCTATGGAGAGGTCTATTCGGCCTGGAAGCTGATAGGGGAGGGGTTTTTGGCATGGTTTAGGGGATTTCCCCTGCAGGGCCTGATACGGATGCTCCTTTCGGCCAAGAGGCTTTCTTCACCCTCCTTTTACCTTAAGGCCCATGGACTCAGTCCCCTTCAAGCACGATCCTCTCCCGAGCGAGGTCGAGCCGCTTGAAGCGTCCCTTGACGGTCCGCTGTTCCCCGAAGATGTTCACCATGAAGATCTTTCCGTCCTCGGGCCTGATGAGGTAAACGGCCTCAAGGAGCAGTTCCTCTTTGCCATCCCTGTCGATGTAAACGTTGGCCTCACACATCTAAGGTCTCCTTAAGGATCTGGATGAGTTCGTCGACGTAATGGGGAAGGGGCTCCCTCCTCAGCCCCACAATCGTGACCTTCTCCTGAGTCAGAGGGAGCAAGAACTTCAGGGCAGGGCTTGAGGCTATGGCCTCCGACATTCTGGGCGTGAGCTCGCCGAGCATGGAATTGGCCAAAATTATGCTCAGGGGGCCAATGATCACATCCACCTCCTTTACCGTTTGACAGATGGCATTCTCACCGCTTGCCCCCCTGTTGGCCCTGGCCTTCATCATGGCCATGGTCGCAGCGGCGTTGGTCCCCAACGCGAGGATCTCAACCCTTTCCTCGAAGGCCTCCCTCAGCCTCCTCACGATGAGGCTGCCGATTCCGCCTCCCTGTCCGTCTATCACACAGATCCTCGGTCTCTCCCTCACCAGAACCTCCTTCCCTGTATTTCCCCCCTCATGGGGACAAATACCACCCCGGTTATCTCTTCCCTTTCTATCCTCTTTCCCTCCTTCCTTACAAGGACCAAGACCTGATGATAGGATGCCTCCCCCAGGGGGAGGACCATCCTGCCGGGGTCCTTCAGCTGCTCAAGCAGGGGTTCGGGTATCCGCGGGGCAGCGCATGTCACAATTATTCGGTCAAAGGGGGCGGCTTCGGGCCAGCCGTAAAAGCCATCCCTTACCGATATATGCACATTGGCATATCCGAGCTCCTGGAGGATCCTCCTGGCCCTTTTGGCAAGAAGCGGCTCAAGCTCAACGGAGTAGACCTCGCTGGCCAGCTCTGCCAGGATGGCCGCCTGATAGCCAGAGCCTGTGCCTATCTCCAGGACCTTCTCGTGCCCCTGAAGGTCCAGGGCCTCGGTCATCAAGGCCACAATGTAAGGCTGGGATATGGTCTGGCCCTCCTCTATGGGGAGGGGACGGTCTTCATAGGCCGCATCCCGGTATTCGGGGGGGACGAAGAGGTGGCGAGGGACCTTCCTCATGGCATCAAGGACCCTTGGGTCCCTTATACCCCTGGCCTCAAGCTGATACCTGACCATGGCCTCCCTTTCTTCCCGATATTCGTCATCGGCCTTCAGGGGCATTTCTCGACTCCATCGGTTCTGGGCAAAAGATACCGGAGGTTCACATTGGAAAGGGCATGGAAGGCATTCCCCTTGAGAGTCCTGTCCCTTTTGAACATCAGTTGGAGCCACTTCTTCACCTCGGCGCGTTTGGTCTTGCCCTTGGTGGGGCACAGATCCCCAATTATGGGAAGGCGATGCATTCTGGCGAAGGCCTCAACCCGTTCCTCATCAAGGAGGGCAAGGGGGCGGATTATGGTCAGCTTGCCGCCGAAGAGTTCCTGTTTGGGGACCATGGTGCTTATCTCCCCGGAATAAAGGACGTTCATGAAGAAGGTCACCAGGATATCGTCCTTGGTGTGCCCCAGGGCTATCTTGTTGCAACCGAGTTCGGAAGCCGTCTCAAAGAGGACCTTCCGCCTCATCCGCGAACACATAAAACAGGGGGTCTCGGGATTCCCGGGGCGATGGGACCTGGGGCCGATGTCGGTGTGCTTCACGATGAACTCGACCCCCAGGGATTCTGCGAACTTTCCCAGCTCGGCCTCTGGCAGCGGCGAGAAGCCCAGATCGACGGTGACCGCCACAAGGCTGTAGCTTATGGGGACGATCTTCTCCCTTTCGGCCAGGACCTTGAGCAGGGTAAGGCTGTCCTTACCGCCGGACAGGCCCACAAGGACCCTGTCACCGTCTTCCAGGAGGCCATACTCACATATGGCCTTACCCACAAGCCTCCTCACCCTCTTGTCCAACAACCTGTTCATAATTCAACCCCTCAAGGGGACAGCCCTTGCATTTGGGCTTTGGCCTGCAATGGGTTTTCCCAACCCTGACCAGCAGGGCATGATATTCCTTGAAAAGGTCAACATCCCTCGGCAAGTGGTCCATGAAGAGCCCCTGTAGTTCATCATAGGAGATATTCCCCCTGATCAATCCATGCCTTTGCAGAATCCTTTTGGTGTAAGCATCTACGACAAAGATGGGTTTGTGGCATGCATAAAGCAAGATGCTGTCGGCCGTCTCAGGACCGATACCCCTTATCCTGAGCAGTTTCGGACGGAGCTCTTCCAGAGGTTCCCGGGCCATCCTCTTCATACTCCCACCAAATTCCCCTATCAGGAACTCCACCGCCTCTTTCAGCCTTTTGGCCTTGATGCGGTAATACCCCGTAGGTCTGAGGAGTTCCTGCAGCTCCTCCTCTGGGATTTCCATGATCCTGCGAGGCTCCAGGGCCCCGCGCCCTTTGAGCCTGTCAATGGCCTTTTCCACATTGGCCCAGGCGGTGTTCTGGGTGAGGATGGCTCCCACGAAGACCTCGAAGGGGGTCTCGGCAGGCCACCACCCCTGGGGCCCAAAGCTCCTGTAGAGGCGTTCATAGATTTTTCTCAGGAATTCCCCCAAGGGCATCGGCCTTCAAAGGCTATCACATCTTTCTGGATCTTTTCCATTCTCCGCGGAGTTGTAAAATAGTCAATGGGAGGCAAGATGGTGAACCGTAGCTTCTGCAGGCTGTGCGATGGACGCTGTGCCCTGAAGGTCACCGTTGAAGGGGGTAAGGTGGTCAAGGTGGAAGCCGATCCCGATCCCCCAGCCGGAAGGGGTGGGGCCTGCAGAAGGGCCAGGATCTGGCCCGAAATCCTCCATCATCCCCATCGCCTCAGGCGACCCTTAATCCGCAAGGGCGCTCGGGGGGAGGGGAAATGGCAGGAGGCCTCCTGGCAGGAGGCCCTCGACTTCGTGCTCGAGCAACTGTTGGCCCTTAAGGAACATTACGGTCCGGAGGCCCTGGCCCTTTGTCTGGGCCACCCGAAGGGACTGGAAGGAGCCTTTTGTCATCGCTTCGCGAGGGTCTTCGGGACCCCTAATGTGGTGACCTCAGGCCATATATGCCATGTTCCGGGGGAGGTGGCCTCAATTGTGACTTTGGGTGCTCCCTGTTTTCTGGATCCCGACGGAGTGCCGAGGACCCTGATCCTTTGGGGCGTCAATTTCCCCGATACCCGTTACGGGTCCCTGAGTTATGGCCAACTGCAAAAGGCCCTGAGGGAGGGGGCAAGGCTGATCGTGGTGGATCCAAAAAGGACCTCCCTCTGCAACAGGGCCGACCTTTGGG
>QMLA01000021.1 GCA_003646585.1 Deltaproteobacteria bacterium
TCCTTGAAGGGGAGGACGCCCTCGGTGGAATACGGGGCCTGCATTCGGTGCTATTGCTGTCAGGAGATCTGCAGCCAGGGGGCCATAAGGCTTAGGTGAGGAACGTCAAGCTCACCATAGAATATGACGGTACCGACTTCCACGGATGGCAGAGGCAACCCAACGAGAGGACTGTGCAGGGGGTCCTGGAGGAGGCCATAGCGCAGGTGCTGGGGCACAGGGTGAGGCTCATCGGGGCAAGCCGGACCGATCGCGGCGTGCACGCCCTGGGACAGGTTGCCAACTTCAAGACCACCTCGAAACTGCCCCTTGAGACGATGCTTAAGGCCTTCAATGCCCTCCTCCCCGAAGATGTGGTCATACGGGAGATCGAAGAGGTCCCCCTGGATTTTCACGCCCGCTACGGGGCAAAATCCAAGGTCTACGAGTACCGATTGCTCTCATGGCCCATACGTTCCCCACTGGAAAGGCGATTCAGTTGGCATGTAGCGGATTCCCTCGATATTGAGGCCATGAGGGAATGCTGCCGGATGCTCATAGGGATGCACGATTTCTCCAGCTTTATGCTCAGCGGATCCGATACCAAGAACCCCATACGGGAGATGCGAAGGGCTGAGATCCTGCTGAGACCCCCCCACCATATCACCTTTGTTTTCGAAGCCACGGGGTTCCTCAGGGGAATGGTGAGGAGTATTGTCGGGACCCTCGTGGATGTGGGCCGGGGAAAGCTAAACCCGATGCAGTTCAAGGAGATCATGGAAGCCAGGGATCGCAGCAGGGCCTCCATTACTGCGCCTCCCCAGGGTCTTTTCCTCGTAGAGGTGAAGTTTTAGGCCGCATATGTTTCTGAAGGATCTCAGGATCCACAGCCCCACTGAGGCGGAGCCGACGACAGGACCTTTTCGGGAGTTAGGTCAAGCTAGTGCTGGAAACCTCCGTGCGTTTGCTTTGCCAGCACTGCGTCAACAAAACAAGCGAAGGCTCTCGGGTGCCAGTCAAGAAAGTAATAGTTCGTTTTCTCTTGGCTCTAAGGTACACGGTTGTGGGAGTAGTCGCACAGCGACGAGGACTCAAGGAAGGATCCACGATGTAGATTTAAGGACGCACTGAGCGGTTCGCTCAGGATAAGCACAGTAGATGCAGCGGTGCGCAATCTGGAAATCATTCAGGGCTGGGACGCGACGATAGAGGTTAAGTATTTGAGGGACTTCATAAAGGGGACATTTCTCAACAGGGTCAACCGCTTCCTGGTGGAAGTCCAGGTTGAGGGGAGGGTCCAAAAAGCCTTCCTCCCCAATTCCGGAAGGCTCCAGGGAGTCCTGATTCCCGGAAGGACCGTCCTTCTTAAGCCCCAGAATTCGGTAAGCCGCAAAACGGTCCTCGATCTTTGGGGTGTGTTCGACGGCAGGATCTGGATCCTGGTCGATTCCAGGATGGCCAACAGGCTCCTGCCTTGGACCATATCCAAGGGAACGATCCCCTATCTTCGGGACTTGAGTGACCTTAAACCCGAGGTGAAAAGGGGCGGAAAGAGGTTTGACTTCTTCGCCTATTGGCGGGGGAAGGATCTCTGGATCGAGGCAAAATCGGTCACCCTCGTCAGGGACGGCCTGGCCCTCTTCCCCGATGCCCCAACCCCCAGGGGCAGGGATCACCTGAAGGCCCTAAGGGGGCTCTCTTCAAAAGGAAGTGCGGCCCTTGTCACCTTCATGGTCCTTAGGGAAGATGCCTCTGCCTTTGCGCCAAACAGGGAAATCGATCCCGGTTTCGCGGAAGCTCTAACGGAGGCAGTAGAGGGAGGGGTGATGGTCGAAGCCCTATGTTTCACCGTGGGTGAGGGAACGGTCCTTGACGCAAAGCGCATACCTGTTATCCTTTGAGGGCCTGGCTTTGGCCCTTCGGAATCGCTATATTCATAAGGGAGGCGAAGATGAGGGAAGAACTCAGGCAGAAATTCGGAGAGTTAAAAAAGAGGGTGGAATTCCTCGGAGGGTGCCTTTGACCTGCCCGCAAAGCGTCGAAGATTGAAGGAGATCCTCACCGAGGAATCAAAACCTGACTTTTGGCAGGATTACCAGAGGGCGAGGAAGCTGCTGCAGGAAAAGAGTGGTCTGGAAAGGGATATCTCGCGGTGGGAACTGGTAAAACGCGAGCAAGAGGAAATAGAGCTGCTTCTTGAGATGTCCGAAGAGGATCAGGATTTCCTCAGGGAAGCCCAGGAACGAATCGATAAACTCGAGCGGGAAGTCCATCGCTGGGAGATAGAGAGGCTTTTCACCGATTCGGATGACAAAGCCAACGCCTTCCTCAGCATCAATGCCGGTGCCGGAGGAACGGAGGCACAAGATTGGGCCGAGATGCTCCTGAGGATGTATCTGCGTTTTGCCGAAGAGAGGGAATGGAAGGCCGAGGTCGTGGACATCACCTATGGGGAGGAGGCCGGGATAAAGAGCGCTACGGTCCTGGTGAAGGGCGATTATGCTTACGGCTATCTGAAAGGGGAAACGGGTGTGCATCGCCTGGTGAGGATCTCCCCTTTTGATGCGAGCAGGCGCCGCCATACCTCCTTCGCCTCGGTTTCGGTCTTTCCGGAAACCCCCGATGACATCCAGATCGACATCAGGGAATCGGATCTGAAGATCGAGACCTTCCGCTCAAGTGGCCCCGGGGGACAGCACGTGAACAAGACCGAAACGGCCGTCAGGATCACCCACATACCCACGGGCATTGTGGTGCAGTGCCAAAACGAACGCTCTCAGCACCAGAACAAGGCGATGGCCTTAAAGATCCTCAAGGCCAGGCTTTACGAACTCGAGAGGCAGAAGAGGCTGGAAAAGTGGAAGGAGATCCACAAAAATCAAAAGGAGATCGCATGGGGAAATCAGATCCGCTCCTACATCCTGCAGCCCTATCGATTGGTCAAGGACCACAGGACAGGGGTGGAACGGGGGGATGCAGACAGGGTCCTCGATGGCGATCTCGACGAATTTATAGAGGCATATCTTTATGCCCAGCTTAAGGCCAACGGTGCTAATAACCAGGCCTAAGGGACAGGGATCGGAGCTCAGGGGGCTCCTTGAAGGGAAGGGGTTTCGCGTCCTTTGGTTTCCCACGATAGAGATCGTCCCGCCGCGGGATTTCTCAGCCATCGATCGGGCGATAATGGAGATGGAATCCTATGAGTGGATAGTCTTCACCAGTGCCAATGGCGTTGAGGCCTTCTTGAGAAGATGGGAACTCATAAGGGGAAAGGACAAACTGCCCCCTCTGAAGGTGGGGGCAATAGGACCAGGGACGGCCAGGGCCTTGAAGGAAAGGGGAATTGGGGCCGATCTGGTCCCCCAGAGTTATCGATCCGAAGATCTCGCCCGGGAGCTTGTGCGGAAAAACATCCGGGGGAAGAGGATACTTCTGCCGCGGGCAGAAGGGGCAAGGAAGGCCATGGTGGAAATACTCAGAGGGGCAGGGGCCGTGGTCACCGAGGTCCCGGTTTACACCATAAGGAGGCCCGAAAATGCCCCGGATCTCAAAAGGCTCCTCAAAGGGGTCGATATGGTGATCTTCACCAGCGGCCTTGCGGTCCATAATTTCATGGAGATGATAGATCACAGATGGCCCAAAGGGGTTGAGGCAGCGGTCATAGGCCCAGTGACCGCCGAGGTCCTCAAAGGATATGGTATAAGGCCCAAGGTGATGCCAAAAACTTATACCCTGGAAGCCCTGGCTTGGGCCATTATCGATTACTTTGGAGGAGAGGGAAGATGTGCCAGTCCACAGCCTACCTCATAAAGGACGGAAAGCTTGAGGAGTTCCTCACCGATATAGCCACCATCATCCCGGAGGGGGAGAAGCTCAGACTTGTAAATCTCTTCGGAGAAGAAAAGGCAATTGAGGCCGAAATTGCCGAGATAGATTTACTGGAACACAAGATCATACTCAGGCCTCGCGAATAAAGAAACTCACGGCGGTGTCACCATACCGCTTCACCCCGATGGGACTCAGACCCTCGGGAGGGGAAGGAGCCCTTGGGGCCGGATGTTCGAACACCACAATGCCCCCCGGCGGAAGGAGCCCTTTATCCATTATCTCTCTGAGGATCGTCCCCGAAGACCTCTCCTCCCTGTAAGGGGGATCGACGAGGATGAGATCAAAGCTCAGCCCCTTCTCTGCCAAGACCCTAATGGCCTTCTTTGCCTCGAGATTGAAGACCCTCGTCCGCTCCTGAACGTCAAGGGCCTGGATGTTCTGCTTTATCAAATCCACAGCCCCTTTGTCCTTTTCCACAAAGACCACCTCCTGGGCCCCGCGACTGAGGGCCTCAAACCCTAAAGCACCACTGCCTGCAAACAGATCCAATACCCTCCTCCCCTTGGCCCCTTCTGGACCAAGGACGTCAAAGATGGCCTTCCTGACCATGTCCGAGGTAGGCCTCAGGGAACGCCCCCGAGGCCCCTTCAACCTGCGCCCCTTAAAACTCCCCCCCGTTATCCTCACCAATAGCCCTCCTCAAATCCTCCATCATCCTCTCATAATGTGTACCACCCCAAAAAACCCTGCGACACTTGGGACACTCCGAAAAGCTCCCCTGGGTGCGATAGACATAATCGGGAACCCTCCCCCTCACAGCCTCAGGGGGAATGCTTATCAACTTTTCGTTGCATATCAGACACCTGCTGAATAAATCCTCAGGTTTAACCTTAAGTTTAAGTCCCTCTATCACCTCTTTGAGTTGCAGGAAGGGGTTGTTTTCGGTCACGAAAAAGACGGTGAGTCTGCCCTGGGACTCCTGCAGGATCTTGCGGGTTTTGGTGATGATCACCCGGTTTTCCCTCTCGGCCAATTTCATCAATCCCTTCTGGTCTCCCCTCCAATATATCGCATCGTGTCCAAGTATCCTCAGCCATTTGGTGAGCTTTCCGAGAGCGGGATCAAGGACAAACTTCATCTCTTCACGAGCTCTCTGGCCCTCCTTCTGGCCTCCTGCAACAGTTCTTCCTCTCCCTCGACCTTCCTTCCCCTCATCAGGACCTTGCCATCGCATATTGCGGTATCGACCACCGTCCCCGTGGCGGAGTATATGAGATCGGAAGCAAGGTTGAACCCAGGGGTGAGCCTTTCGTCTCGGGTGTCGATCAGTATGAGGTCGGCAAGGTCACCCTCCCTAAGTTGCGCGTCGATGCCGAAGGCCGTGGCCCCGGAAATGGTGATCATCTGCAGGGCTTCCTCAGCGGGAAGGGCCTCCGGGTCCTGCAGGTGGTGCTTCTGCAGCAGCGAGCCGATCTTGGCGGATTGGAGCATGTCCAGGTTGTTGTTGGAGGCACATCCATCTGTCCCGAGGAGCACCTCGACGTTGCGCTCCTTCAACCCCTTATAGGGAAACACCCCCCCCACTGATAGTTTCATGTTGGACACAGGGTTATAAACCACTTTCACACCCCGCTCGGCCAGAAGATCCATCTCCCTCTCGGAGAGCCATACCGAATGGGCACACACGACATTGGGGCCCAAGAACCCGAGCCTATCGAGGTACTCAACAGGTCTAAGCCCGGTCTTTTTGAGGCAATCCTGGACCTCTGTCTCGGTTTCGCTCAGATGGATGTGCACCATGAGTCCGTGCCTTCGGGCGAACTCGGCGCACCAAAGCAGCCCTTCTCGCGAACACGTGTAGATGGCATGGGGACCGAGACTGAAAATCACCCTGGAGGAGAAGGTCCCTGATCGTTCGAAAAGCTCCACATTTAACCTCTTTTGCTCCTCACACCTCTTCGGATCGAAGAGGTCGATGAATACGGCGCTGACTGCCGCCCTTATGCCCATCTCCTGCACAGCACGGGCGATTCCCCTCCAGTGCCAGTACATGTCGTTGAAGAAAAGCGTCCCCGATTTTATCATCTCCAGACACGCCAGCTTTGTGCCCCAGTAGACATCCTCCTCGGTCATCTTCGCCTCAATGGGCCATATCTTCTCCTCCAGCCATTCCTTAAGGGGCATATCGTCTGCGTACCCCCGCAGAAGCGCCATGGCCGCATGGGTATGGGCGTTGAAGAAAGGAGGAAGAGCAATCATCCCCCGGGCATCGATCACCTCATCTGCCCCTTCTTCAATCCTTTCGGCGATCCTCTTTATGCGATTGCCTTCGATGAGGATATCCTTTTCCTCCTTTCCCCAGATCCTCGCCCCCTTTACAAGCAACCTCATAACCTCAACTCCTTGAGAACCCGGGCCACCTTTTCGGCATTCTGCCGGGCCATGGCCCTTATCTGCTCCTGACCGAGGGTGCCTTTCCCCACCCCGTGGGCATAGTTGTCAACGGTACAAAGGCTCGCATAGGGTATACCCCTTTCGCAGCAAAGCACCGCCTCATGGACCATCGTCATGCCCACCACATCCCCGATCATTCCCAGAAATTTGACCTCCGCCTTGGTCTCAAGCCTTGGACCGATTGTCTGGACATAGACACCCCTGTCCAATGCCTCAAAGCCGGCCCTTTTTGCCGCATCAATCAGAGCACTTCTGAGCCCCTCATCGAGACGGGGAACCACATGGAAGGCGCGATCATCAAAGAAGGTCACCGAAGACCAAAGGCAGAGGAAATCGTCCGGAACCACCAGGGAACCAGGGGGTATACCCTCCTTCAAACTCCCCACCGAATTGATCCCTATTATCCCTTTAACCCCAAGGGAAGCCAGGGCCTCTATATTGGCCCTGTAATTGATCCGGTGGGGTGGGGTGCTCCCCTCAAGGCCATGCCTGAAAATCAGGGCAAAGATCTGTCCCTTGACGGCCACAAACCTTATCGGTGAAGAAGGCTCACCATACGGGGTGCTCACCACCCTCTCCCCCTGTGGCTCCCCTTGCAGCTTCAATGATCCTCCACCAATAATCCCTATCACTATCCTGATGTTAACCAAAAATTGCCAACTGAGTAAAGATCACTTTACCTTGAAAAGGCAAAAAAGATGATTAGCCTTCTTATGGAGATGAAAATAACAATAAAAAACAATAACGAAAGGAGGTGATAAAATGGCTCTTGTGAAATGGAGGCCATTTTGGACCGAAATGGAAGCTTTGCGGAGAGAGATGGATCGACTCTGGGAGCGCTTTTTCGGCGAATCCCCAATAGAAGAAGTGGGAGCCGAATGGGTACCACCTTTGGATGTTGCCGAAACCAAAGACCAAGTGATAGTGAGTGTGGAGTTGCCTGGCATTGACCCTAACAATGTCGAAGTTACTCTGTCCAACTGAGTGTTGACGATAAAAGGGGAAAAGAAGCACGAAAGGAAAGACGAGCGCTATCACTTGATCGAGCGCACCTATGGCGCTTTCACGAGATCGATAAGGTTGCCTGTGGATGTCAATGAGAGCGATGTGAAAGCCACTTACAGGGATGGGGTCCTGAAGATCGTACTGCCCAAGGTGGAGAAAGCGAAGGAGAAAGAGATAAAAATTGAGATTGAGAAGTAAGGGAACGGGAAGAGGGGGATGGTTAATCCCCCTCTTCTTTTTTTTATTTTCGGCTTTACCTTGGGAAGGAGGGGGTCATACTGTTGTAAAGGTGATCGATGGCGATACCGCAGTCCTTGAAAATGGGGTGGTCCTCCGTTATTTGGGAATCAACGCCCCTGAGAGACAGGAGCCCTTTTACAGGGAAGCCGCCAAGGTAAACGAACGCCTGACCTTGAGGAAGAAGGTCCGGTTGGAATTTGAGGCAGGGTGTCTTTACGATCGAGGGGGGAGGTTTTTGGCCTATGTGTTTTCGGGGCCGGAGTTCGTCAATGCCTCCCTGATAAGGGAGGGAATGGCCCATTTGTTCTGCCTTCAGCCCCTTAAGTACTATGGCCTCTTTTATTCCCTTCAGGAGGAGGCAAGGGAAGAGCGGCGGGGGATTTGGGGGAGCAGGGATTTTTGGGGTCCCCTTAAGATCACCACCGTAAAGGGCGATGCCCCGGGGGATGACAGATATAACCTGAATGGCGAATACGTGAGGATCTGCAACATCTCGCCGGGTCTCGTAGAGCTTAGGGGGTTTCGCCTGTGCAATCGGCGCGGTCTCTGTTACACCTTCAGGATGGGACGCCTCCTGCCCGGCTATACCGCCCTGGTCTTCTCGGGCAAAGGAAAGGACGAAATCCACGGTCACCAGCTCAAGTTCTTCTGGAACAGTCCCTATCCCGTGTGGAGGAACAAGGGTGATAAGGCGACCCTCTTTGATCCCTCCGGCAGGCCCATCTCTTCTTTCCGTTTCCGTCCCCTCAGGGGCAGAGCTCCTTTAAGGCCCCTACGGTAAGCCCCAGGGCCTTCCTCCTCCCCATGACGAAACGAGGATGGCCAAAATAGGGTACCCACTGCTCCTCTATAAACCTGTCGCTTACAACCAACACCGATCCCGCCCTCACACCCCTTGCCGATGCCCATGAGAACAGGGCCGAGGTCTCCATTTCCACTGCTGCGTATCCCATGGTTTTGTAGCGGCGGATCTTTTCCCTGGTCTCCCTGTAGATGGCGTCGGTGGTCCAGACCTTTCCGATGTGCGGCTCAAGCCCCCCTTTCCTGAAGAAGGTCTTCAAGTACCTGACCAGCTCCTCCGATGCCAGGGCCCGTTCATCTGGGGGCAGGTAATGGTAAGAGGTGCCCTCTTCCCGCAAGGCCTCCACGGGGAGGAGGACATCGCCCCCCTGCATCTCCTCGAAAAGGGCCCCGCAGTAGCCGAAAAGCACAAATATCCTTCCCCCGAAGGCGAAAAGCTCCTCGGCCAGGGCCACCACATTGGGGGCCCCAATGGGCGAAAGGGCGAGGGTAAATCCCTCGCAGCGGTAAAGTCTCCTGTAAGGCCTCCAACCTATCTGTGCCCTTCCGCTGCCGAGCTTGGCCGCACGTTTGAGATCCGGTTCGGTGAAGACCAAAAGGACCTTTCTTTGAACCTCAAGCGAATTCCTTTTTAGTCCCCCCAGGGTCAGACAACGGACTAAATTATGGGGTTTGAGCAAGGAATTGGGATCGGGATCGAAAAACTCCTGCATTACAGCCGTTCGAGCTGCTTTTTGAGCTTGCGGATCTGTCTCTTCAGGGAGAAGTTGCTGATGAGACCGCCTAGGCCACCGATGATGATCCCCGAAAAGAAGGCGATGATTATGGCTACAAAGAAGGGAATCTCCGTTCCCTCAGTAATCCCCCAATAGCGAATTACAACGGGGAAGTCATTCTGATAGGAAAAGGTTAAGGCGAGGAAGAAGAGCAGTGCGGCAATCACGACCTTGAAGA
>QMLA01000022.1 GCA_003646585.1 Deltaproteobacteria bacterium
GGCCAGGGAGGCGATCTTTCTGGCGAGAGTGTGGCCGAAAAGGGGGCTTATGGTTGGAGCAGTGAGGTAATCCCCTCCCTTTCCCCTTGGGATTCGGGGTTTCATGTAATAGCCGAACTCGGGATGGTACAGACAGAGCTCCATGAAGCGACAGAAGCTTATGGGTCCCTTCCGCCTTATCTCTTCTGCTATGACCTCCTTAAGCATCGAGGGGCTCGATCCTTAACTTTCTCTGCCCCCTTGCCACCCTTAAGGCCTCTGCCCCCTCGATCCTCCCCACCAGATTCACCTCGCTTGCCGGGACCGGATCCCCGCTCCTGCTCAGGGGGGTAGGGCCGAAGAATATGGCCAAGGCGTGCCCCGGTGGCCAGTAGCCGAGGTCGCCCACCTTGACTTCCCTTGTGGCGGTCTCATCGAGGGGCCACCGAAGGGGTATCTCGAAGTAAAATTCGTCGCCCCACTCCCTCACCTCGGCCTCAAGGGGAAGGAGCTTGAAGATCTCCCTGGCACAGGGGGTATCGAAAAGCTCGCCCTCAAGGACGATATCCCCCACTGTCACCTTTATCCTCATCTTCCCCCTCCAACGACCTCAGGATCCTGAGGTTGACCTCGTCCCAATCCTCTCCCTCAGGGGTCACCCCCTTTGGGGTCTCGATGATGAAGGGCAGCTCTTTCAAGCGCTCGTCTTGAAGCAGCCACCTGAAGGGTTCGGGTCCCAGTTTGCCAAATCCTATGTGTTCGTGCCTGTCCCTTCCTGATCCCCGTGGGGCTTTGGAGTCATTGAGATGGACTACCTTGAGTTTTTCGAGACCGATGAGGTCATCCAGCTCCTTTAGGGTCTCCTCATACCCCCTCGGATCGGCGATGTCATAACCCGCAACCCATAGATGGCAGGTATCGATGCATATGCCGACCTTTTGCTCCTCCTCCAGCATCTCCAGGATCCTCGCGAAGTTTTCAAACCTCGATCCGATTCCCCTGGCGGTGGTCTCAAGGAGGACCATTACCCCTTGGAGGTCCTGAAGCAGAAGGTTCAGGGCCCTTGCGATCCTGTAAAGGCCTTCCTGTTCCCCCGTACCGGTGGGGGAACCGGGGTGGAGGACATAGTAAGGGATGCCGAGGGCCTGTGTCCGGAGCAGTTCTTCCCTCAAGGCCTCAATGCTCCTTTCGTAAAGGGAGGGGTTGGGGGAGGCGATGTTTATCAGGTAACTGCAGTGGGCTATGAGGGGTTCGAGGCCCAACCGGTCCTTGAGCATCAGGAATTCCCCCCTCTCTCCATCATCGAGGACCCTGCTCCTCCAGGAGCGGGCATTCTTGAGGAAAAACTGCACGGTGTTACAGCCCAAGGTCCTTCCCCTTTCAAGGGCCCTGGGCAATCCCCCGGAGATGGACATGTGGGCTCCGAGCCTCCTCACCCGAGCTCCTCAACGGCCTCCTTGAGCAATCCCTCCACCAGGGAGCGGATCTCCTTAAGCCTTTGGGGGCTTTGGGCCTCGAACCTCAGGACGAGCACAGGCTGGGTGTTTGAGGCCCTTACCAACCCCCAGCCATCGGCGAACTTCAGCCTGATCCCGTCGATGTCCACAAAGTCGTACTTCCCCTTCACCTTCTCCTTGAGCCTTTCGACCACCTCGAACTTCACCTCGTCGGGACAATCGACCCGGATCTCGGGGGTTGCATAGGTTGGGGGGATACCCCTCAAGAGTTCTGAGAGCCGTTCGGAGGTCTTCCCCAGGACCTCCAGGAGCCTTGCGGAGGCATAGATGGCGTCATCGAATCCGAAGTACCTGTCGGCGAAGAACATATGCCCTGACATCTCCCCGGCCAGAAGGGCCCCTTCCTTCCTCATCTTGTCCTTTATCAGGGAATGGCCCGTCTTCCACATGATCGCCTTCCCGCCCAGGCGCTCTATCTCATCGAAGAGCACCTGAGAGCACTTCACCTCGGCGATAAATATTCCCCCTTTTCTCCGGGATAGGATATCGCGGGCGAAGATCAGCATGAGCTTGTCGCCCCAGATGATCCTGCCTTCTTCGTCCACAACCCCGATTCTGTCCCCATCGCCATCGTAACCTATCCCCAGATCTGCCCCCAGTTGCCTCACCTTCTGGATCAGGTCCTTTAGGTTTTCCTCCACGGTTGGATCCGGATGGTGATTGGGGAAGCGGCCATCGGGCTCGCAGTAAAGGCCGTGGACCTCACAGCCCAGCTCCCTCATGATCGGGAGGGCCACAACCCCCGCTGTGCCGTTTCCCGCATCTATGACCACCTTGAGGGATCTCCTGACCTTTATGTCCTGCAGGATGAATCTGCGGTAGTCTTCGAAGATATCGTATTCGGAAAGCTGCCCCTTCCCCTTAACGTAGTTGCCTCCTTCGGCGATCTCGCGGATCCTCTGGATCTCGGGCCCGTAGATGGCGTCCTTCCCCACGCAGATCTTGAAGCCGTTGAACTCAGGGGGATTATGGCTGGCAGTGATCATTATCCCCCCCTCCATCCCCAGCTTGACGATGGAGAAGTACAGAAGGGGCGTGGGGGTCATGCCGAGATCTGTCACTTCAAGGCCGGTCTGAAGCAGCCCCTCAAGAAGCGCTTCGCGGAAAGGGGCGGAGCTTAAACGGCAATCCCTGGCCAGGGTTATCCGCTTCACCCCCCTCTGGTGGTAATAGGTGCCAATGGCCAGGCCCAGCTCCCGCACGTTCTGGGGGGTGAGGTCTTCTCCCTCCACCCCCCTGATGTCGTATTCCCTGAAGATCTTCGGGTTAAACTTCATCTGCCTCCTCCCCTTGATCTCGCCTCATCTTTTCAATCTTCATCTTCTTCAGGGTCTCTTCAAATCGCCTGAGCAAAAACCTCCTGGGAAAATCGGGATGCTGCAGATATGGAAGGGCATTCTGTTCGAAGGTAAGGAGGACCTTCCGCCTCTGTTGCTGAAGCTCCTCCTCCCTTACCCCGACCTTGGTGATCTCCCTTAGATAGGTGACCTCATCCCCTAAGGCCTTTAGGGCCTCCTCGGCAAGGGGATCCTCGAAGGGGATGAGGGATGGGTCCACCTTGACCCTGCCCACGATCTGAATCCTCAGATTCCAGAAGTCGGCCCAGTAGTTTTCGCTGAGGTCCAGGGCTTCGAGCTCAAGGCCGTTTTTCAAGGTCCATCTCTTCAGCACCCGCATCGTCCTCCAGGGGAAGCAGCATGGCCACTTCGTCGCATTTGGGGAACTTGATGCACCTCAGGCAGTCCCCCCATATCTTGTGGGGCAAGATGGCCTTGTCGACAATCCGGAAGCCGAACCTCTCAAAATAACGGGGGATATAGGTGAGGAGGAAGACGCGCTTGACCCCGAGTTCCCTCGCCTCCTTTAAGGCCATCCTGACGAGGGCAGACCCCTGTCCCTTACCCCTGTATGGTTCCCGAACCGCCAGCGACCTTATTTCGGCCAGGTCCTCCCAGCAGATATGAAGGGCACATACCCCCTGGATTTCCCCATTCTCCTCGTAAACGAAAAAATCCCTCAGGTTGTCGTAGATTTCTCCCAGCGACCGCGGTAAAAGAAGCCCCTTTTGCGCATAGAGATTCACGAGCTCCTGGATCCGCACGGCATCCCCCACCCTGGCCTTCCTTATCATTCCTCCAGAAGTTCCTCGGCCTGCCGCAGGGTGGTCTCCGTTATGGAATCCCCGGCCAGCATCCTGGCTATCTCCCACTTCCTCTCCTCCCCCTTTACGACCTCCACTTTGACCCTGGTCCTCCCCCCCACCACCTCCTTTCTGACCCGCAGATGGTGATGGGCCCTGGCAGCGATCTGGGGAAGATGGGTCACACAGAGAAGTTGATGCCTTTTGGCTAGCCCCTGAAGCCTCCTGCCCACTATCTGGGCCGTTATCCCCCCTATGCCGGCATCGATCTCATCGAAGATCAACACCTTGGTCTCCTCCCCCAGCGAAAGTTCCCTCAAGGCCAGCATGGTCCGCGACAGTTCACCTCCCGATGCTATGGCCGAAAGGGGCCTCGGCTCCTCCCCCGGATTCGCCGAAAAAAAGAATTCACCCTCCTCTGCTCCAAAGGGACCAAGTTGCATTCCCTCGAGCTGAATCCCCTCACCCTGGGGCTCCTGAAAGGAGAAGGTGAAGGTGACATGGGGCATGCCGAGCTCCCTCAAGGCCTCCTGCATCCTCTCGGAGAGCCTTTCGGCTGCCTCAAGGCGCCCCCTGGTGAGCTCCTCAGCCCTTGCCCTCAATTGCTGAAGCAGCTCCCTTTGCTTTTCCTCCAGTTTCCTTATCCTCTCTTGGAGGCCCTCAAGGGCCTCAAGCTCGTCCCGGAGGGAGCGGAGGACCCCTACAAGCTCCCGGAGGTCCGCGACACCATATTTGTCCTTGAGCCTCTGCAGGCTGTAGAGGCGCGACTCTATCCTGTCCAGCTCCATCGGATCGTGATCCAGCTCGGAGCAGTACTTCTCCACCTCGAAGGACAGATCCTGCAGGAGGACCTCGGCCTCTGCCAGACTTTTGCTCCACCCCTCAAAGGTCCTGTCAAGCCCTTCCACCTTAGCCAGCTCCCTCAGCCCCTCCGAGACACCCTTCAGGGCACCGTCCAGGAAATCCTTGAGCGAGGAGAGGGTTTCCAGGACCTTGTGGTACTGCAAAAGGAGGCCCCTTCTTTCCTTGAGCCTCTCTTCCTCCTCGGGGTCCAGATTGGCCTCCTCCAGCTCCCTTATTTCATACAGCAAAAACTCCCTCCTCCTTTTGGCCTCGGTCCTTTTCCCGTAAAGGTCCCGCAGTTCCCTCTGCAGATCCCTATAGGCCTCAAAGGCCAGACGGTACTGCTGCCGCTTCTCCCAAAGCCCTGCCCATTGATCCAAAAACTCCAGATGGGATTGTGGGTCCCGCAGCAGGAAATGCTGATCCTGTCCGTAGATATCCAGAAGCCGCCTGCCCAGGAAGACGAGTTCTGTCAGGGGTACCGCCTTGCCGTCAATGTAGGCCTTGCTCCTTCCCGTTTTGCCGATGACCCTCTTTAAAACCACCTCCTTCCCACCCCATGAGAAGGTGGCCTCGATTATCCCCTCCCTCTGGCCCGTCCTCAAAAGAACGCTCGATGCCCTGCCTCCCGCCAGGAGGCCCAGGGCCGTGACCACCATGGACTTCCCCACCCCCGTTTCGCCCGTCAGGACATTGAAACCGGGGTGGAAGGGGATGGTTACCTCTTCGATGACCGCAAGGTTTTCTATTCTGAGGGAGACCAGCAAGGACCGCCTCCGCCCGAAGTCAGGAGATCACCTCCCCATTTGAGCTTGGTCCGCAACAGATCGAAATAGCTCCTGAAGGGGCACTTTACCAGCCGGACCTCCCCGGGGGCCTTGGAGACCTCCACCGTAACCCCTTGGGGTAACCGAAATCCCGCCTGTCCGTCCAAGGTCAGGTAAACGTCCTCCTCCTTTGAGGTGTGAAAGAGGGAAATTACCGATTCTTCGGGAACCAGAAGGGGGCGATTGGTCAGGGTGTGGGGGCAGATGGGGACGATGACTATGGCCGGAAGGCTGGGATGTACGATGGGTCCTCCTGCTGCAAGACAATAGGCGGTGGAGCCGGTGGGAGTGGATACGATGAGCCCATCACCCCTGAAGGTGGTGAGATAGGTGCCGTCGACCTTGGCGGTTATGGTGATTATGCGGGCCAAGGCCCCCTTGTTGATCACCACGTCGTTAAGGACCGTGAATTCCCGCCCGGGAAGGGACTCCACCTTGACCCTCAGCAGGATCCTCCTTTCTATTTCGAACTCTCCCCTCAGTATCCTCTCCATGACCAGAAAGAGCTCCTCGCGCGAGAGGGCCGTCAGGAACCCGAGGCCTCCCAGGTTGACCCCCAGGATGGGGACCCGGGAACCGGCCAGCATCCTGGATGCCGCAAGCATCGTCCCATCGCCCCCCAGGACCACCACGAGATCCAGCTCATTCCTGAACCCTTCGGGAGGAAGGCCCTTGATCTCCTCTGCAATCCCTTCCTCGGCGAAGACCTCGATCCCCCGCGAGCTCAACCAGAGGGCGAGATCCCTCAGGACCTCGAGGGCCTCGGGGCGATTCTTTTTCACGTAGATCCCGATCCGTTTCACGTCGAAAAGATATCACGTTGCCTTTTCAAGGGGCAAGGCAAGTGCTAAAAGAAGAAGGCCCATGAAACCCAAGGTCATAGTGGTCCTCGGACCGACGGCCACCGGAAAGAGCGATCTGGGGCTGGAACTCGCTCGCACCTTCGGGGGGGAGATCATAAGCGCTGATTCCGTCCAGGTTTATCGGCTGATGGACATCGGGACCGCCAAACCCCCGGAGGAGGTCCGCCGGGAGGTTCGCCATCACATGATCGACGTGGTGTGGCCCGATGAGGAATTCAGCGCGGGGGATTTCCGAAGGCTGGCCAGGAAGGCCATTGAGGAGATCCTCCTGCGGGGAAGGATACCGATCGTGGTGGGGGGGACGGGGCTGTACATTAAGGCCTTGACCGAAGGTCTGATCGAGGGGCTGAAGGCCCAAAGGGACCTGAGGGAAGAGCTCCTGAGGGAGGCCAGGGCCATAGGCAGCAGGGGCCTCTGGGAACGCTTAAGGGAAATAGACCCCCGGGGAGCAGAAGCCATTCATCCCAACGATCTCTACCGGATCATAAGGGCCCTGGAGATCCATCACCTAAGTGGCCTCCCCCCCTCCTCGGTCAGGGAAGGGCATGGCTTTGGAGATCGTCCCTATGACCTCCTGAAGGTGGGACTGATCCGCCCCAGGAAGGAACTCTATCGCCGGATTGATCAGAGGGTGGAGCAAATGATAAAAGGGGGATTGGTGGAGGAGGTGAAGGGACTCCTCAAAAGGGGTTATGGGGAGGGGCTGATCTCCATGAAGGCCATAGGTTACAAGGAGATCCTCAAATACCTCCGGGGTGAGATCTCCCTGGATGAGGCCGTGAGGCTGATGAAAAGGAATACCCGCCATCTGGCTAAAAGGCAGATAACTTGGTTCAAGAGGGATCCGGAGATCCAGTGGTTCAGGTATCCCGAGGAGAGGGAGAGGATCTTTCGCCTTGTGGCCGAATTCCTGGGAAGGGCAGGGGATGGAACAGAAGGAGCGCAAACCCATTAAGCTGCAGGAGGCCTTCCTCAACCGCATGAGGAAGGAGGGGCAGTGGGTCTCGGTAAGCCTCCTTTCGGGGGAGAGGCTCTTCGGCTATATCACCGGTTTTGACAATTACTGCATTCACCTCAGGGGTTACGGGGAGGAGGAGCACCTGATTTACAAGCATGCCGTGGCCTCCATCTCTCCCCAGGGGGAAAAGGGATGAGGGAGTTGAAGAGGGTGATAGAGGCCCTGCTTTTCGCCCACGGTGATCCCCTCTCCCTGAGGGACCTTGAGAAGGTCCTCCCCGAATGGCCCAGGAGTGAGATCAAGAGGGCCCTGGATGAACTCCTCAAAGATTACAGGCGGTGGGGTCTTTCCTTTACGTTGCAGGAGGTGGCAGGGGGGTTTCAGTTTCGGACCCTCCCCGAGTATGCCCAGTGGATAAAGCGGCTCAGGAAGGTGACGCCCATCAAGCTCTCCCGGGCGGCCCTGGAGACCCTCGCCATTGTGGCTTACCGTCAGCCGGTGAGCAGGGGCGAGATCGAGCAGATCCGGGGGGTGGACTCGGGTTGGGTCATCGGTTCCCTTATGGAGAAGGGGCTCATTAAGCCCGTGGGGAGGAAGGAGGCCCCGGGCAGGCCACTCCTTTACGGGACCACCAAGAAGTTCCTTCAGGTCTTCGGCCTGAAGTCCCTCAAAGACCTTCCTTCCCTGAGGGAACTGCAGTCCCTCAGGGGGAGTTAGATGCCAGAGGAACGCTTGCAGAAGATCCTCAGTTCCTACGGGATCGCATCCAGGAGAAAGGCCGAGGAGCTGATCAAGGCAGGCAGGGTGATGGTGAACGGCCAGGTGGCCACCCTCGGGCAGAAGGCCGACCCCCTCAGGGATGAGATCCTGGTGGATGGAAAACCCCTTCCGCCTCCTCCAAGGAAGGTCTACTACCTGCTCTACAAACCCCGCGGGGTCATCACCTCCCTCGAGGACCCCAGGGGGAGGCCGACGGTAAGGGAACTCCTTAAGGGGGTTCGTGAGAGGGTCTTTCCCGTGGGAAGGCTCGATTGGGATTCCGAGGGGTTGCTGCTGTTGACCAACGATGGGGAGCTTGCCTTCAGGCTCAGCCACCCCCGCTTCGGGGTTCCCAGGCGCTATCTGGTGAAGGTCAAAGGACACCTACAGGAGAAGGATCTGGAGAGGCTTAAAAGGGGCGGGATCCCCCTCGAGGACGGTCCAAGCCCGAGGATGCAGGTCAAAATCGTCCGGAAAACGAAGGCCTCCACCTGGCTTAGTGTGACCCTGAAGGAAGGGAGAAACAGGGTGATCCGCAGGACCCTTGCCGCTTTGGGCCATCCGGTGAGGAGGCTCAAGAGGGTGGGCTTTGGCCCCTTGACCTTGAAGGGGCTCAAGCCCGGCCAGTATCGCTCCCTGGATTCCGGGGAGGTGAGGGAGTTGAAGAAGTGGATCGGGAGGTAAAGCTCGAGTTCCAGAGGGATCTCTTCCACTCCCTAGGTCTCGCCATCCCCATAGGATACTGCTTCTTTCCAAAGGAAGTGGTCCTTCTGGGTGTCCTTGGGGCGATGGTCTTTTATGTGGGCAGTGACCTTTTGCGCCTCTTCCACGGAGGCTTCAGGCGCTTCTTTTATCGTCTGCTCGGAGACAAGCTTCTCAAGGACAGGGAACAAAAGAACCTCATAGGTTCCAGCTACTTCCTCATCGGTGCCTTCCTGATCCTTTTGTTCTTTCAGAGGGAGGCCGTCATCCCCGCCCTGTTTGTGGCCTGCCTTTCGGATATAGCGGCCTCTGAGGTCGGTTCCAGATGGGGGAAGCATCGCTTCCGCTCTTCACGGAGCCTCGAGGGAAGCCTCGCCTTTTTTGCCTCGGCCTCAGTCCTCATCTTCATCCTCTACCCCGGTCCCTTCCTGTGGGGGATGGCGGTGTCTTTGGTGGCCACCCTCGTTGAAGCCCTCTCGGTGGGGGTAGATGACAATCTGAGCATCCCCCTGGTGACCGCAGGGCTCCTCCATCTTGGGCTTTAGAAGGTGGCTGCCAGCTTGAATATGGGCAGGTACATGGAGATGACGAGCCCTCCGATGATGACCCCCAGAAAGATTATCAATATGGGTTCCAAC
>QMLA01000023.1 GCA_003646585.1 Deltaproteobacteria bacterium
CTTCAGAGGAGGATCCTCGTCCCCAACGAGAGGATCCCCCGTCTGCTCAAACAGGCCTTTGTGGCTGCAGAGGATGCCGATTTTTATCGCCACAGGGGCGTATCGTGGATGGGAATCCTCAGGGCGCTGGTGAAGAACGTCGAGGCGGGAAGGATAGTGCAGGGAGGAAGCACCATAACCCAGCAGTTGGTGAGGTCCCTGATCCTTGACCGCGAGAGGACCCTTTCTCGCAAAATAAAGGAGGTCATCCTGGCCCGGCGCATCGAACGGCACCTGAGCAAGGACGAAATCCTTTACCTTTACCTCAATCAGATCTATCTCGGTCACGGAAATTACGGCATAGGGGCAGCATCCGATTACTACTTCGGAAAGTCCCCCGACGAACTCACGCTGGCCGAAATATCCCTGCTGGCGGGCCTGCCCAAGGCCCCTGAGCTTTATTCTCCTTACAGGAACTTTGAGCTGGCCAAAAAGCGCCAGTGGTACGTCCTCAGGCGGATGGTGGAAGAGGGCTATATCTCCGAACAGGAGGCCCGTCGGGCCTATGCCACTCCCCTGCGGTTGAGGCCCCACAGGCGGGAGCTGCGGGATGCCTCTGCCTACTATCTGGAATACGTCAGGCAATACCTCGTGGAGCGTTACGGCGAAAAGGCGGTCTATGAGGGTGGACTTACGGTCCATGTGGCCATGGATTCGCGCCTGCAGAAGGCTGCCTTCCGGGCGGTGAGGGAAGGGCTCTTGGCCCTTGATAGGCGTCAGGGATACAGGGGGCCTGAACGCATCCTGTCTGAAGAGGAGATGGAGGAGTTTCATTCGGCCCTGAAGGAGGAAAACAAAGACCTTAAGCCCGGCCGCATATACTTGGGCGTGGTGACAAGGGTGGAGGAGGACGAGGTATGGGTGGACTTGGGCCTTAAAGAAGGGTCTATCGACCGGAAGGACCTCGGTTGGGTTGATGGCGACCTCAGGAGGGGATACGTGATACGGGTGAAGATGGGAAAAATGGAGGGAGAAATACCCCAGCTTGAACTCTATCAGGAACCCGAGGTGGAAGGGGCCCTTTTGGCCATGGAATTGCCCACCGGTTATGTAAGGGCGATGATCGGGGGGTGGGACTTTTACCGCAGTCAGTTCAACAGGGCCCTTCAGGCCAGACGTCAGGCCGGTTCCGCCTTCAAGCCCGTAGTCTATGCCGCTGCCCTGAGCAAGGGGTTTGCCCCTTCCAGCATAGTCTTGGATGCACCTGTGGTTTACAGGGAGGGGGATGAGGTTTGGAGGCCCAAAAATTATCAGGAGCGCTTCTACGGACCGGTTCCCCTGAGGTTCGCCCTGGCCCACAGCTTAAACTGTGCCACCCTGAACCTCGCCAAGAAAGTGGGGGTGGGTTATCTTGTGCGCTTTGCGAGGAGACTCGGCTTCACCTCCCCCCTCAATCCCGATCTCTCCATGGCCTTGGGCTCATCATCGGTGACCCTCCTGGAGATGGTGAGGGCCTATGCGGTCTTTGCCACGGGAGGGCATTTGATAGAGCCGATTTTCGTGACCAAGGTCACCGACAGAAACGGAAAGGTGCTGGAGGAACGAAAACCCCTTCCCCTTGAGGGGGAGTTTCGCGGCTATGGTCTGGAACCCAAGGGGAGATATAGCCCCCGGGTCCTCGACGAAGGGGTGGCGTACCTCATCACAAACATGCTCCAATCGGTGGTCCGGGAAGGAACGGGCTGGAGGGCAAAGGCATTGGGGTGGCCCTGTGCAGCAAAGACCGGGACAACGGATGAATACACCGATGCCTGGTTTATAGGCTACACCCCACGCCTCATTGCCGGGGTATGGGTGGGCTTTGATGATCCCCGTCCCTTGGGGGAGGACGAGACGGGCTCAAGGGCGGCTGCCCCCATATGGGTGAGCTTCATGAAAGAGGCCCTAAAGGGACTACCTCCGGAGGATTTTGCGGTTCCCGAAGATGTGATCTTCGTCAGAATTGACCCCAAGACCGGAACCCTCGCTTCCCCCGATGAGCCAGGAGTATTTGAGCCCTTCCTCAAAGGCACAGAACCTTCCCCGGGTGGTTGAATCCATTTCAAAATTGACAGCTTCAAAATTGACAGCCGAATTTACTTAAACAATTTTTGTTGACAAACTTCAATATTCTTGGCATAGAAAAGCAAGGGATTTTTAGTTGAAAAGAGGGATGTCTCCTTTGGGGAAGAGAGACAATCTGGCAGTTGGTCTCGACATAGGAACCAAAAATTTAAAACTTGTCCAGCTCAGACCCGAAGAAGGGGGTTACCGGCTCGAAAAACTGGCCTTGCAACCCCTCCCCTTTGGCGCCATGCCCCAGAGGGGAACGATGGACCTGCCCAAACTAAGCGAAGCCGTTCGACTGTTGGTGAGTTCCCAGAAGTTGAGAAAGAGGAAGGTGGCAACCTCTGTAGCTGGACACGCGGTTATAGTAAAAAGGTTGCTCTTTCCCAGCATGAGCAGGAAGGAACTGCAGGAAAACCTGGCTGCAGAGGCAAAAAAATACATACCGGAAGTGGAGGAGGTATCGCTCGATTTCCATATCATCTCACAGGGTCCGGAGGGCATGGAGATCTTGCTCGTTGCGGCCCGAAGGGAGATGATTAACAGCTATATAACCCTCTTGGAAAACGCGAGACTTGAACCCGCGATCATAGATGTTGATGCCTTTGCCCTCCAAAACGCCTTTGAGGCGAACTATCCTCAGGAGTTGGACAATGTGATAGCCCTTTGCGATATAGGGGCTAGTGTAACCAGTATCAATGTGGTCAGAAAAGGGGAGTGCCTTTTTACCCGAGATGTAGCAGTGGGAGGGAATTTTTATACCGAAGAGTTGCAAAAGGAAATGGGACTGGGATATGACGAAGCCGAACTTCTGAAATTCCGGGCATTGGAAGAGGAATCCCCTAAGGTCATGAAGGTGATCAATCGGGTCTCCCGCCTGATTTCCCTAGAGATAGCGAAATCCCTCGACTTCTTTTCAGTTGCCTATCCCGATAGCCGCATCCATAAGCTTTATCTGACCGGTGGAACGACGAAAACCCCCGGGCTAAAGGATGTCATCCAGGAACGTACGGGTGTACAGGTGGAGATATTCAATCCGTTTAACAACCTGGCGGTTAACATCAGCGATTTTTCGGCAGACTACCTTCGGGAAATGGCTCCTTTCTGTGCCGTTGCGGTGGGGCTTGCTTTAAGGAGGGTGTGAAGGCAGATGATAGAAGTCAATCTTTTGCCCCTTAAGGAGGTTCGTAGGAAAGAGGCAAAGAGGTTTCAAGTATCTGTCTCCATCCTCCTCGTGGTATTGGTGCTGCTGTTGATCTTTTATCTGAAATGGAGTGCTATTCAGAGGGAAAAGGAGCTCGATCGGAGGATATCCGAAATTAAGGTTGAGATTGCGAGACTTGATAAGATCGTAAAGGAAATCGAGGAAATCAAGAGTAAAAAGGAACTCCTCCGCAAACGGCTCGATGTGGCTGAACGCCTTGAAAGGGGCAGGCTTGTTTCCGCAATGCTCATGGATGATCTGAGTCACAGGCTTCCTGAAAAGTTGTGGCTCGAAAAGCTCGAAAAGAGGGGAAGCACCATTAGGGTGAGTGGAATTGCGCTGGATGACGAGACGATAGCCGATTTTATGATCGCTCTGAAGGGTTCTCCCTATGTGAAGAAGGTGGAGCTTGGGGCTATCAAGAAGCGGGAAGTGGGAGGGGTTGGCTTGAGGGAATTTTCCCTGACTTACGAATTCAAGGTGGACTGATCCATGGGTGGTTTGGGGGGCGAAGGGAGGCGATTTCTCGTTTTGGGCATATTGTTGGCGGTGATTTTTGTTGCCTTTTGGCAGTTTTCCTACAAGCCTCAGAAGGAGAGGATCACCCAGAAGGAGAGGCAGCTTGAAAAGCTCAGGCGAGAAAGGGACCGCAAGAGGAAGCTCGCTGCTCAGCTTGAAAAGTACAGGGCTGAATTGAAGGAGATCGAGAAAAAGCTGACCCAGATAACATCCAGGCTTCCGGAGGAGAAGGAAATACCGGTGTTACTTAAGACCATCTCCTTTGTGGGGAAGGGGGTGGGCCTCCGGATTGAGTCCTTCAGGCCGAGAGAGGAAAAACAGGGGGAGTTCTTCGCCGAGGTCCCCTTCGAGATGGATCTTGCAGGGGGTTACCACCAAATAGGGATGTTCTTTTACCAGGTGGGGCGTCTGCCGAGGATCGTGACCATCAAGGATTTTTCCTTCAGACCCCTCGAGCAAGAACCCGGTACGGGAAGCGTGATTCTCAAGGCCCATTGCACAGGGGCCACCTATTATTTCTTGCCACAACCTAAGGTCAAACCAAAGGCTCAGGCGGAAAGCAAGAAGGTTAAGCGCAAAAAGAAGAGCCGAAGATGAAGAAGGTATCTGTTTTGACAATCTTAATGGGGGTAATCCTTCTTTCCTCAGGGGTCATTGCCCAGCAAAAAGTCTTCATTTACGGTGCTGAAGGCTTGAGGGATCCGTTTAAGCCCTTCCTGAGGAAGGAAGAACCCGTAAAGCCCAAGGGAGTAGCCGTTTCTCCTTTGCAGCAATACGAGTTAAGCCAGCTCAAGCTTGTGGCAATTATAGTGGGGGATGACCACAATAGGGCGATGGTTGAGGATTCTGAAGGGAAAGGATACATCATCCGTGTGGGAGATTATGTGGGTAACAGGTTTGGGAGGGTGAAGGAGATCCTTGCAGATCGTGTGATAATTGAGGAGAAATACAAAGATGTTCTTGGGCGTTTTAAAAAGAGGCAAGTGATACTCTTTTTACATCCAGAAAAGAAGGAGTAATTGCAATGGTGAAAGTTTGGAGAAGGGCGGGATTGCAGTGGTTATTTTTGATATCTGTTGTTTTGTTTGTTGTTAATTTGAGTATAGCCAAAGATTCAAAATCCACAGCGATTTTTGATAATCTCATACAGGGCAAAAAGGAGTATAGTGGGACTCGGGTGACTTTGGATTTGAAAGATGCCGATTTACCGAATGTCCTCAGGCTTTTTGCAGATGTGGCAGGGGTTAACATACTGGTTACAGACGATGTTAAGGGGCGTATTACTTTGAGGCTTGTTAATGTTCCATGGGATCAGGCTCTGGATATTATCCTTACCACCAACAATCTGGGGATGGAATGGGTGGGTAATGTGATCAGGATTTCGACTCTGGAACGGCTTCAGAGGGAAAAGGAAGCCAGGGCAAAGACCCAGAAGGCTGAAGAGGCCGTTCAACCCATCTTCACGGAGCTTATACCTGTCAGTTACAGCAGGGCTTCGGATCTCGTCCCGAAGGTGAAGGATTTGTTGAGTCCGAGGGGAAGTGTGGCTGTGGATGCGAGGACCAATACCTTGATTGTGAAGGATACTGAAGAGAGGATAGCGAAGGTCAAGGAATTGGTGGCGAGGCTTGATTCTCAGACTCCTCAGGTCCTCATAGATGCCAAGATCGTTGAGGCTTCTACTGATTTTCGGAGAGAATTGGGGATAAGTTGGGGTGGAAAATACGCTACCACCTATGAGGGAGACAGCATCGGTGTTTCAGGGGCTTCTGAGGGAACGCTTAAAGAGTCAGGGACAGCGGATTATCTGCTGAACCTTCCAGCTAGTGTGGGATTGGGGTCAGGAGGAGCCCTGGACTTTTATATCGGCGCCCTTGGCAGCCGCTTCTTTGAGGCGAAGCTCTCGGCCATGGAGGAAAAGGGACTTGGTGAGATCATATCGAGCCCCAGGATTCTCACCCTCGACCATACCCAAGCCCAGATCGAACAGGGGGTGAGGATCCCCTTTCAGAAGATCGAGGATGAGGAGCTCGAGATAGACTGGATCGATGCCACTTTGAGGCTCACTGTCACCCCCCATGTCACCGCCGATGGCCATATAAAGCTCGATATTGAGTGCGCCAAGGAGACCCCCGATTGGACGAGGACCGTCCAAGGAAATCCGACCATTAAGACCAGCAACGCCAAGACCCAAGTAATGGTGAAGGACGGAGAGGTGGTGGTGATCGGTGGGATTTACGAATACACTAAATCGAACAGCACGGCAGGAGTTCCCGGCCTGAAGGATCTCCCTCTCATCGGATGGCTCTTCAAGAGCAGGACCAAAACGGAAGATCGCCGGGAACTTATGATCTTTATAACCCCCAAGATCGTTACCTCTATGGCCCAACGTTGAGATGGCCCTTTCCTTCGCGAGGAACCCCTTTATCTTGGGGCTTTTTGTCGTTTTTTCCTTTCTTTTGGAGATAAAATGCGCAGTTGCCTCCAGCGTCATAGTTAAGGGAATCAGGTGGTGGGCCAATGAGGGGTATACTCGAGTAGTTGTCGACTTGAACAGAGAGGTCTCCTATAAAGTTGGGTTCTTGAAGAAAGATCCCGTCGCAGGTCGTCCGGCCAGGTTTTACGTAGATCTCAGGCCAGCCAGGCTTCTGCCGAAGATTCCCCGAGCTTTTTACATAGAGGGAGAAATATGCAGGAGGGTGCGAGTCGGACAGTTTGATCGCCGAACGGTGAGAGTGGTTCTGGAAGTTAGGGAATTCAAGGATTACGAGGTCTTCTTGTTACACTCTCCCTTCAGGCTTGTGATAGATCTCTACGGAGACAGGATTTCGCCCAAAAAGGGCATCACTTTGGTTATAGATCCAGGTCATGGCGGAAGAGACCCAGGTGCCATTGGGCCAACTGGTTTGAAGGAGAAGGACGTCGTGCTGAGGATCGGCAAACTTTTACGTCAAAAGGCGAAAAAGCGTTTAGGTTGGCGAGTAGTGATGACCCGGCAAGATGACCGTTACCTTCCCCTTGAAGAACGCACCGCCATTGCCAATGCGAAAAAGGGAGATTTATTTATTTCCATCCACTGTAACGCTTCCCGTAACAGAAGACAACGGGGTGTGGAGACATATTTTCTCAGTTTCACTACCGATAGAGAAGCGTTGCGGCTTGCCGCAAGGGAAAACGGTGTACCTCCCTCCAAAATAGACGCCTTGCAGCTGATACTTTACGATCTCATGCTCAGAGCAAAGGTGGAGGATTCGGAGAGGCTGGCATACTCGGTTCAGAGGAATCTTATTTCCAGGCTTAAGAAACGCTGGAGGGTGCGGGATCTCGGTGTAAAGCGCGCCCCCTTCGTGGTCCTCATAGGAGCCAAGATGCCCTCGATTCTTGCTGAGGTCAGTTTTATAAGCAACAGATACGAGGAGCGCAGATTGAGAGATCCTCGCTACCTCGATGCCATTTCCGAGGGGATCCTTCGGGGACTTGAGGCTTATGCGAGGCAATATCTCCTAAAGCCCACCCTTACAGAAGCTTCCCTTAGGTGACCTTAATTCTTCAGGAAGGATTTAACCGTGGAGACCAACTTGGAGGCATCAAAGGGTTTGGGGAGGATGGCCTCCACTGAGACTTCTTGGGCGAGGGAAGGGTAGCCCGTTATGACAATGATCTTCGTTTTGGGGGAAAGCTTCTTCAGATTTTCTATAAGGAACTTGCCCTCCATTTCGGGCATCACAAGATCGGTTATCACAAGCTGAAGGCTTCTGCGCAACACCTTGAATATCTCGAGTGCTTCCGTTGGACTCGTCGTCGCGATGACGTTGAACCCCTCGCGTTCAAGGACGTCCTTCACAAAGGACAATATCCTCTCCTCATCGTCCACGACCAGAACGGTATTCGGGTGTTTTGACCGCTCGACATGACGAGGAGGCTGTACCTCTTTTGGTATCTCCTCTATCAGAGGGAAGCGCATATGGAAGGTTGTTCCCTGCCCCAAGGTCGTTTCCACATCGATTTTTCCGTGGTGCTCCTTCACAATTCCATAAACTACCGCAAGGCCAAGACCAGTCCCCCGGCCCTTTTTCTTCGTGGTGAAGAAGGGATCGAATATATGAGGGAGGTGCTCGGGACGAATTCCTGTCCCCGTATCCGATACGGACAACCTCACGTTGCGTTCACTTCCCTTCTCTTCCACAGCGGTTTCTATCTTTACCGTTCCCCCATGGGGCATAGCGTCAAAGGCATTGAGGATGACATTGACCAGTACCTGCTCAAGCCTAATAGGATCTCCCTTTATGATAATGGAGGAATCCGTGAGATTCAGATCGATTTTGACGTTGTCCGGTTTCAGATGGGAAATCAGCCTTATACTGTCGTGAATTACATCGTTGAGGTTCACTGTAACCATCTGGGAAGGTTTTCTGCGAGCAAAATCCAATAGCTTTGAAACGATCTGAGAAGCTGACCGTGCTGCCTGTTCGATGTCCTTTAGCTTCTGGAGACAAAAATCGGGAATTTCCTCGTGCATGGAAAGGAGTTCAACATTTCCCAGAATGGCAGCAAGGAGGTTATTAAAGTCATGTGCAATTCCTCCTGCCATAATTCCTATGGATTCCATTTTCTGCGAATATATGAGTTCGGCCTGAAGTTTCTTTCTTTCCGAAATGTCTCGGCAAAATAACTGCACAAATTTCTGCTCGTTGATTTCCAAAATGGCACAGCTAACTTCAAGAGGGATTTTGTGACCATTTTTATGATAATGCTCCACTTCGTAAACTAAAGGATGACCTTCCAGAAGTTGTTTTACCCTTTCTTCCCATGGCGCAATTCCTGAAGGCACCTCGAGCAAGCGCATATTCATTCCTTCCAGCTTATCGAAACCATGGAGCTCACAGGCCTTGCGATTTGCGCGGATAATCCCACCCTTTATGTTTGTTATCAGGATTCCATCACTGGCATTTTCAAATAAAGCATCAAGAAGGATTTCGGACATAGAGAGCTCTTTGTTCCTCTGCTCAACTAATCTTTCAAGTTCATGGGAGTATTCCAATATTTTGGCCTGCTGTTCACTGAGCTCATTTGTCAAAATAAGTTCCTTGCGCAAACGTCTCTGATCCATTTGCCTCCAAAATAGCAATGTTACCAATATGCTTCCCAAGAAAAAGTTGTTCGTAAAGAAGGTTTGCATATTATTGATCTGATCAAAGATTAAAATAGGTATCAAATAAACAGAATGTGTTAACACAGCAATTGCTAAAGATACTTTAAAACTTAAAGGCAACATTCCAAGAACGAAGATAACAAGAAGCACTATTCCTGCATAATATGGGGATTGATGTGCATTAAATTTTAAGATCATTAATTCTATTGCCGA
>QMLA01000024.1 GCA_003646585.1 Deltaproteobacteria bacterium
TCGCTTTCCCCGTTGAGCACATCTACGAACCGGAGCCCGGGGAGCTGTTCTCAAGGCTTTTGCCCAGGTTCATAGAGGTGATGATCCACAGGGCCCTGCTGGAGCACACAGCCGGTGAACATGGGGCCAGGATGACGGCCATGGACAACGCCACAAAGAACGCCGAGGAGCTGATAGAGAAGCTCACGCTCCTTTACAACAAGGCCCGGCAGGCCTCGATCACCAAGGAGGTCACCGAGATTTCTTCCACTGCCGAGGCCTTGAAGGCCCAGAGGGCTTAGGAGGTGAGGGATGAAGGCGGCAAATGAGGGAAGGATTGTGCAGGTCATGGGTCCGGTGATCGACATCGAGTTCCCCGAAGGGGAGCTTCCGGCCATTTACAGTGCCGTGAAGCTCACAAATCCCCATATAAGCGATCGCGAATGGAACCTCACGGCAGAAGTTGCCCAGCATGTGGGCGAGCGGGTCGTGAGATGTATCGCCATGGATACAACCGACGGGCTTGTGCGGGGCATGAAGGCCATAGATACGGGTCAGCCCATCACGGTTCCCGTGGGCCGGGAGGTGCTGGGCAGGATAGTGAACGTGATCGGCGAACCCATAGACGAGCAGGGTCCCATTGAGGCCAAAAAGTACTATCCCATACACCGTCCGGCCCCGACCTTTATGGATCAGAACGTGAAGATAGAGATCCTGGAGACCGGGATAAAGGTCATAGACCTTCTGGCCCCCTTCCCCAAAGGTGGCAAAATCGGGCTTTTCGGCGGGGCCGGTGTGGGCAAGACAGTCATCGTGATGGAGATGATCCACAATATAGCCGTCTATCACAAGGGGGTCTCGGTCTTTGGAGGAGTCGGCGAGAGGACCCGTGAGGGCAACGACCTCTGGCTCGAGATGAAGCAATCCGGGGTCTTGCCCAACACTGTTTTGGTCTTCGGCCAGATGACCGAGACCCCAGGGGCCAGGGCCAGGGTGGGTCTTACTGCCCTGACCGAGGCCGAGTATTTCCGGGACGAAGAGGGAATGGATGTCCTGCTGTTCATAGACAACATCTTCCGGTATGTGCAGGCCAACCAGGAGGTTTCGACCCTGCTCGGAAGGCTCCCTTCGGCCGTTGGGTATCAGCCAACCCTCTCCACGGATCTCGGGGAACTGGAGGAGAGGATCACCTCGACCCTCAAGGGGTCCATAACGTCGGTTCAGGCCATATATGTGCCGGCTGACGACCTCACCGACCCTGCTCCCGCCACCACCTTCACGCACCTTGATGCCACCATCGTGCTCTCGCGTCAGATCGCCGAACTGGGGATCTATCCCGCGGTCGATCCCCTGGATTCCACCTCCAAGATCCTGGATCCGAGAATTGTGGGGGAGGAGCACTATTGGGTGGCGCGGGAGGTGCAGAAGATCCTTCAAAAATACAAGGATCTTCAGGACATAATCGCCATCCTGGGGATGGAGGAACTGTCCGAGGAGGACAAGCTGATCGTTGCCCGGGCCAGGAAGATCCAGCGTTTCCTTTCTCAGCCCTTCCACGTGGCCGAGCAGTTCACCGGTACCAAAGGGCGCTATGTGAAGATCGAGGACACCATTAAGGGTTTCAGGGAACTGGTGGAGGGCAAACACGATCATCTGCCCGAGGCGGCCTTTTACATGGTCGGGACCATCGAGGAGGCGGTGGAAAAGGCCAAAAAACTGCAGGGAGAGGCCTGATGCTGCGTGAGATCGTCGCCCCGGAGAGGCTCCTGCTGTCCCAGGAGGTGGAAGAGGTCATAGCCCCAGGGGAACTGGGGCAGTTCGGGGTCCTTCCCGGTCACAGACCCTTCTTTGTCGCCCTGGGGATCGGGGAACTCATCTACAGGGCCGATGGGGAGGAGTATCACGTGGCCTTAGGAGGGGGCTTCGCAGAGGTGCTTCCAGACAGGGTCACGGTGCTTGCGGACTGGGCCGAGCTGCCCGAAGAAATAGACCTCGAAAAGGCCCGGACCCAGAAAGAGGAGGCCGAGGCCCGCTTGAAGGAGCTCGTGCCCATGGATCCCGAATATGACCTTACCCTCAGGAAACTGCAGGAGGCGCTTTTGCGCTTACAGGTAAGGGGTCAATCGGAAACTTCCAGGACCCCCCGGTAGTGTTCGAAGTCGGGGATTTCCTCCTTTAAGAATTTCCGCAGTTCGCGCACGATCTCGCCTTCGATCTGCCTGACCCTCTCGGGGGTGATGCCGTATTTCTCGCCGAGCTCCCTCAGGGTGAGGGGCTTTTCGGAAAGCATCCTGTTTTCCAGGATGTCCCTCTCCCTTTCCGAAAGGCGTTCCTTGAACTCCTGGATCTTCTGCATGAAGACCTTCCTCGCCTCCTCACTCCCCAGGGTCTCGTCCACCAGGGGACCTTCGGCCGGTATCGTATCCCCCAGGGTCTCGCGCGAATCGTCTCCCAGGGGAAGCTCCAGGGAGATCTCCCCTTCCTCAAGCCTCTGGCTCATGGTTATCACGTCTTCCTCCCTTACGTTAAGGCTTTTGGCGATGAGCTCGGGGGTCGGCTCAAAACCCATCTGCTCAAGCCGCTCCTTCTCCTTCTTCAGGTCGAAAAAGAGCTTCCTCTGGGCCTGGGTCGTGCCGATCTTCACCAGCCTCCAGTTCTCCATGATGAATTTGAGGATATATGCCCTTATCCAGAAGGAAGCGTAGGAGGTGAACCTCACCCCCCGGAAGGGATCATAATGCTTTAAGGCCTGGAGCAACCCCACATTGCCCTCCTGGATCAGATCCAGCAGGTTGGTGGTCCAGTAACGGTGGTACTCCAGGGCTATCTTCACCACGAGCCTGAGGTTGGACACCACGAGCTTGAAGGCGGCTTCTTTGTCGCCGTGGAGCCTGTACCTTATGGCCAGCTCCCGCTCTTCCTGCTCGCTGAGGATGGGGATCTTGCGGATCTCCTGCAGATACCGCTGAAGCGGATCATAAGGGGCCAGGGCCTCGGATTCCCTGGGGGTGATCGATCTCTTCTCCCTTTCCTCCATCGCAAAGGACTATGTTAAACTTTGCTCTTTGGAATGGCAACCGAACTGAAGGTCCTTTATGCCTCCGCAGAGATCTTCCCCTTCGCGGGCACGGGGGGGCTTGGGGATGTGGGAAGGTATCTGCCCCAGGCCTTGAAGAAGCTCGGTGTGGACATATGCCTTGCCATGCCCCTTTACCGCACGGTCAGGGAGAGGTTTCGGCTTGAGGAGTTCAGAAAGCTCCCAGTCCGTTTGGGCAGAAGGTGCATAAGGACGAGGGTCTTTCTCGGGGATCATCAGGGGATCAGGGTTTTTTTTATCGATCAGCCCCAGTACTTTGACAGGCCCCATATCTATGGCCCTCCGGGTGAGGGATATCCTGACAATGCCCTGCGCTTTGCCGCCTTCTGCCGTGCCCTTGTGGCCCTGTGCGAGACCCTCTCCTGGCCCTTTCGGATCCTGCACTGTCACGACTGGCACACAGCCCTCCTTCCCCTTTACCTCCCCGAGAGGAGACCTCCTGTGCTTCTGACCATCCACAACCTGGGGTATCAGGGGGATTTCCCGCTGGATGTCCTCGGGGAGTTGGGGGTAAGGGAAGAGGTGGTGCTTCACAAAGGGAAGGTCAATTTCCTTAAGGCCGGGATCCTCTCCTCTGACCTCATCACCACCGTGAGCCCTACCTATGCCCGGGAGATCCAGACCCCTGAGTACGGCTTCGGCCTCGACCCCTATTTAAGGGAGCGCTCGGATCGCCTCCTGGGAATCCTCAACGGGGTCGATTATTCGGTCTGGGATCCCCGAAAGGATCCCTTCATCCCTTCCCGTTACGGCCCCGAGGACCTCTACGGGAAGGCCCTCTGCAAGCGGGAACTCCTTCGACATCTCGGCCTCCCCTCGGACCTCATGCCAAAACCCCTCTTCGGGATGATAAGCCGTTTGGTGAGCCAGAAGGGCATAGATCTGCTCCTGCCCCTTATCCCTTTGCTTTCCCAAGGGGGTTATCCCGTGGTTATTTTGGGTGTTGGAGAGGAGGGGTATCAGGAGGCCTTAAAGGAGCTTTCCTCAAAATATGAGCTCTTTAAGCCCATCTTTGCCTTCGATGAGGCCTTGGCCCACAGGATAACGGCGGCCTCCGACCTCTACCTCATGCCATCCCTTTACGAACCCTGTGGCCTCAACCAGATGTACAGCCTCCGTTACGGGACCATTCCAGTGGTCAGGGACACCGGGGGGCTGAGCGATACTGTAAAGCAGGTGGATCTCCGCACGGGGAAGGGGACCGGCTTCAAGTTCCGCTTAAAGCGGCCCTGTTACCTGCTGCGGGCAATCCGCAGGGGTATCAAGGCTTATGAAAACAGGGGGCTGTGGAGGAAACTTCAAAGGCAGGCCATGGCCGAGGATTTCTCGTGGGACCGCTCGGCGAGGCAATACCTCGGGGTTTATCGGAAGCTGCTACAAACTACCCCCAGGTGACCAGAAGTCCCAGGGCATAGTGGGTTGGGATCAGATAGGGGTGGTAGGGGGTCACCCTTACATAGTAGCCGAATCGCCCCGTTTCTTCCGAAGGCAGGCTTATGCTGAAGGCCCAGACCCCCTCCTCCGTCCCCAGGAGCTCCATCCGGGCAATCCTCCTTTGTTTCATCTCCCCACCGGGTCCCAGGGGGCCGTAATAGAGGTCAACCCTCACCTCCTCCGGGTCAAGCCCTCCCAGGTCCACAAGGGCCTTCACCTTCAAAGGTTCACCGGCCTTGAGCTCCGGAGGGCTCTCCTGGATGACCTTCACCACCCGCACCTTCTCCCACAGGCGGGATACCTTCCTGTACCAGGAGGAAAGTTCCTTCACACCCCGCATATCGTCCTGGATTAGCTCCTCCAGGTACCTGTGGGCCTTGAGATAGCATTCCTCCAGATAGCGCTGGATCATATTGTTGGAGTTGAAGCGGGCACCCAGCTCCCTTATGGCGGCCTTCATCCTCCTGACCCACTTCCTCGGGATGCCGTCTGGACCACGGTCGTAAAACAGGGGAACGATTTCGTTCTCCAGGAGCGTGTAAAGTTCCCTGCTTTCGACCTCTTCGCGGTAACGGGGATCGACATACTCCTCCCTTCCCCCTATGGCCCAGCCGACTCCGGGATCATAGGCCTCATCCCACCAGCCATCCAGCACGCTCAGGTGTAGCGCCCCGTTGAACATGGCCTTCATCCCACTTGTGCCACAGGCCTCCTGAGGCCTGATGGGGGTGTTGAGCCAGACATCTGCCCCCTGGACCATGAACCTGGCCACGTTCATGTCGTAGTCCTCGATGAATACCACGTGTCGCCTGAAGGGTTCCTCGCGGATTATGGCCATGAGCTCCTTCAGGAGCCTCTTTCCCTCGTTGTCGTTGGGATGGGCCTTCCCTGCCATGATGATCTGCACGGGCCTTTTGGGATCGGTGAGGATGCGGGCCAGACGATCCAGGTCCTTGAAGATGAGAAGTGGGCGCTTGTAGGAGACCATCCTTTTGGCCCACACGATGGTCAGGGCCTCGGCATTGAGGACTTCATCCACCATGTCTATCTCCCTGAGGGTCGCCCCCCTCATCTTCAACTGCTCCCTCAACCTCCGCCTGCAGAAGGCGATGAGCCTTCCCCTCCTGCGCTCGTGAACCCCCCAGATCTCCTCATCGGGGATCTCATCGGCACGGCTCCAGACCTTGACGTTGTCGGGATCCTCGATCCACTTGGGACCGAGAAACCTGTCAAAGGTCTCTGCCATCTGCCTTGAAACCCAGGAGGGAACATGGACCCCGTTGGTTATGGAGCTTATGGGAACGTCGCTTTCGGGGATATTGGGCCAGAGGTCATGCCAGAGTTTTTTCGAGACCTCCATGTGGAGCTTTGAAACGGCATTGATGTTCCCCGAAAGCTTCATGGCCAGGATGTTCATGCAGAAGGGTTCGTTGGGATCGTCGGGGTTTCGACGGCCAAGGCCCAAGAAGGCATCCATATTGATCCCCAGCTCCTCCACATAACTGCCGAAGAAGGCCTTTATCAGCTCTGGGGAAAAGAGGTCTATGGCCGCAGGAACCGAGGTATGGGTGGTGAAGACGTTTGAGGCCATAACGAGGATCAGGGCCTCGTCAAAGGAGAGGCCCTTTTCCTGCCTCAATACCCTTATCCTTTCCAATCCCGCAAGGGCCGAATGCCCCTCATTCATGTGCAGGATCGAAGGCTCAATGCCCATGACCTTCAAGGCCCTCATCCCCCCGATTCCAAGCAGCACCTCCTGCAGCAACCTCAGCCTCCTGTCATCCGGGTAGGGGTAAAAGGTGGCCTGGCGGAATTCAGGGGGGTTCTGGGGTATGTTGGCATCCAGAAGGTAAAGGGGAACCCTCCCCACCTGGGCGAGCCAGATCTGGGCGTAGAGGCGCTGATGGTCGGTCGGGACCTCGATGAGTATCGGGTCCCCTTTCTGATCCCGCAACAGTTTTATGGGGAGGTGGTAGAAATCCAGCTCGGGGATCGTCTCGATCTGCTCACCCTCTGAGGTCAGCCTTTGTTTGAAGGCCCCGTACTGATAAAGGAGCCCCACTCCCACAAAGGGCAAATTCAGGTCGCTTGCCGACTTCAGAGTATCCCCAGCCAGGATCCCCAGCCCTCCGAAATAAGAGGGCATACAGTCGGTTATCCCGTACTCGGCGGAGAAATAGGCTATGGTCATGTCCCCGGGGATATCCTTGCGCCCGAAGGCCGGCCGCTCCAGGTATTCCCTGAAGGCCCTGTAGGTCCGTTCCAGATTGGCCAGAAAGGCATCGTCATTTTCCAGCTCCCTGATCCGGTCCTGGCTGAGCCTGGAGAGCATCAGGACAGGGTTGTGGTAGGTCTCCGCCCAGAGGTCCTCCGAAACCCTTCTGAAGATCCGGCCTATGTCGAGGTTCCAGGCAAACAGCAGATTGTAAGCGAGTTCCTCAAGGGGTTTGAGCCTCTCGGGAAGCCTCGGGACCACCGAAAACACATGGGGCCTCATCTCCCTCATCCCCACCTCCTCCAGCTCGCGGAAATGGGCTCGGGACCCAATTTACCATTTTTCAACCCTTTTTTGCACCATCCAAACTATCCCCCGCATACCGCCTTAATGGACTCGTAGACGGCTTCAATGAGAAGGCCGAGTTCCCATTGTTCGATGGCCAGGGGGGGCATGAGCACTATTACATCTCCCAGGGGTCTTATTATTACGCCGCGCTTCCTCGCCTCAAGGACCACCCTCTGGCCCACCTTTTCCTCGGGTGGGAAGGGCCTCCTGGTGTCACGGTCCTGCACCAGTTCTATGCCCACCATAAAGCCCTTCTGCCTTATATCGCCCACGGCCTCGATCTCCCAGAACCTCTCCAGTTCCCCCTTAAGGTACTGGATCTTGGGGCCGAGCCTTTCCAGGGTCCTCTCCTTCTCGAAGACCTCGAGGTTTGCCAGGGCTGCCGAACAGGCCAGGGGGTTGGCCGTGTAGGTGTGGCCGTGAAAGAAGGCCTTAAACTCATGGTATTCTCCCAGGAAGGCCTCGTAGATCTCATCGGTCACAAGGGTGGCGGCAAGGGGAAGATACCCTCCGGTGATACCCTTGGCAACGCACATGAGATCGGGGGTGACGCCCTCGTGTTCGCAGGCAAACATCCTGCCCGTGCGCCCAAAGCCCGTTGCCACCTCATCGGCTATCATCAGGACGCCGTGCTTTTTACAGAGCTCCCACACCCTCCTGAGGAACCCTTGAGGCTGAACTATCATGCCAGCTGCCCCCTGGACGATGGGTTCGATAATTAAGGCCGCACATTGCTCTGCGTGTTCCTTGAGGGTTCGCTCGAGATCCTCGGTGCAGGCAAGATCACACCCCGGATATCGTTTTTTCAGGGGACACCTGTAGCAGTAAGGGGCCTCGACCTTGAGGACGGGAAAAAGGAGGGGTCTGAAGGTTTCGGTGTAAATCGGGATCCCCCCCACGCTCATGGCCCCTATGGTATCGCCGTGATAGGCCCCTTTTAGGGCGATGAACTTGGTGCGTTCCCTCTGGCCTCGGTTTTGCCAGTACTGGAAGGCCATCTTCAAGGCCACCTCGACAGCCGTGGCCCCATTGTCCGAATAAAAGACCTTCCCCAGCCCTTCGGGGGCCATCTGGAGGAGCTTTCTTGCCAGCTGGATGGCTGCCGGATTGGACAGCCCCAGGAAGGTGCTGTGGGCAATCCTTTCCATCTGCTCCTTTATGGCACGGTCGATCAAGGGGTGCCTGTGGCCGTGGACATTGCACCAGAGGGAGGAGACCCCATCGATATATCGCTTGCCGTAAATATCTATGAGATAGATCCCCTCGCCCCTCTCTATGATCAGCGGATCCGAATCAAGCCAGTCCTTCATCTGGGTGAAGGGGTGCCAGATGTAGGCCTTGTCCCATTCCTTGAGCCTCTCCCGCCAGTCCATCTAAACCTCCTCAAAGGATGCCCATCTCCCTTCCGACATCCTCAAGGGCCTCAAGGGCCCTCCCGATGTCCTCATCGGTATGAAGAGCGCTTATGGAGAACCTCAACCTCGATGTGCCCTCGGGAACCGTCGGGGGCCTTATTCCCTGAACGTAAATCCCGCGCTCAAGGAGCCTCCGCGAAAACTCCATCACCTTCCTGTCATCGCCCACTACCACGGGGACAATGGGGGTTTCGCCAAGGACCCGGAGGCCAAGCCTCTTTACCCCCTCCCGGAACATCCGGGTGTTCCTCCAGAGCTTCTCCCTCCTCCAGCCCTCCTCCCTCATCACCTTAAGGGCCTCAAGGGCCATCCCCACAAGGGGTGGGGGAAGGGAGGTGGTGTACATAA
>QMLA01000025.1 GCA_003646585.1 Deltaproteobacteria bacterium
GGCGAAGAGATGTATCCGCCCAAGCGGCTCAGAAGAAAGAGGGGGTTATGGTAGGAGGAGAGGAGATGACTTGACAGGGCACACGCTTTCAGAGATGTCCATACCCATGCACCTTTTCCGGTGGGCTCCAAGTTGACACCCCAGGGGGGTTGGTTTAAAGTCCTTCAGGGAGGGGTGTTTATGCAGGTGAGTGTGACCTTTCGCAACATGGATCCCCAGGAAGGGATAAAGGAGTATGTGGAGAAGAAGGTTCAGAGGCTCAAGCGGCTCCTGAACGAGCCCATAGATATCAGAGTGGTCTTGGATTCGGAGAAGTTCCGGTATCAGGCCGAGGTCTACGTGAGCGCCGATGGGTTGAATGTGATCGGGCGGCATAACGAGGAGGATCTCAGGGCGGCGGTGGATCTGGTGATGGATAAGGTCGAGAGGCAGATAAGGGATCAGAAGGGCAGGGATCGGGCTAGGGTGAGGCAAGTGAGCGCCCATGTGGTGGTTCCGGCCGAGGCAGGGCCGCAGGTTATAGAAAGCGAACCTTATCCCCTAAAGCCCATGACCTTGGAGGAAGCCCTGAAGGATCTGGAGGCCAGGGAGGAGGATTTCGTGATCTTCATCGACGAGAAGACCGACGCCATCAATCTCCTTTACCGGAAGAGGGCCGGGGGTTACGGCCTTCTGGAGCTGGAAGTCTGAGGGATGCGCATCGCCGACATCTTGGACAGGGACTCGATAATAGAGGAACTTAACTCCAGCGAAAAGGAGGGTGTACTGCGGGAGCTGGTTTCGCTCCTTGCCAGAAGGGGCAAGATAAAGGAGGAGGCCCGGGCCCTTGAGGTCCTCTTCGAGAGGGAGAAGCTGGGCAGCACGGGCATCGGGGAAGGGATCGCTATCCCCCATGGCAAGCTCCCGGACCTGGAGAGGATAGTGTGCGCCTTTGGCAGGAGCAAAAAGGGGGTGGATTTTGAGGCAGTGGACGGGAACCCCGTGCACCTGGTCTTTTTGCTTCTGGCCCCAGAGAACTCCACCACCGAACACCTCAAGGCCCTGGCCCGTCTTTCGCGGCTCCTGAAGGATCCCCTCTTCAGGAAAAAGCTCCTGGAAGCCCAGGACAAAGACGGCCTTTATCAGACCATTGTCGAAGGGGACGAGGGACAAGGATAAGGAATACCTCCACGGGGTACTGGTGGACGTCTCCGGGGTGGGGGTGTTGATCCTCGGGCGCAGTGGCATAGGCAAAAGCGAATGCGCCCTGGAGCTCATCCTCAGGGGACACCGGCTCGTGGCAGACGACCTCGTGTGCCTGGAGAGGGACCCGGGCGGCAAACTCTATGGCTATGGCAAGGCCCCTGGGTGTTCGTACATGGAGATCCGGGGTCTGGGAATAGTGGATGTGGAGAAGCTCTTCGCGGTATCTGCACTGAGGCCCCAGAAGCGGGTCCATCTTGTGGTGGAACTGGTGGATCCGGAGGAGCTGGGCGACAGGACCGGGCTGGAGAGGCGCACCGTGGAGATTCTCGGGGTTGAGCTCCCCTTAAAGAGGATACCGGTCACCCCCGGGCGCAACCTGAGTGCCATCGTGGAGGTAGCGGCCAGGAACTTCCTGCTGGAGGAAAGGGGGATCAGTGCCCCCGAGGAGCTCGACAGGGCCTTAAGGAAGAAGATGGAAGAAGAATGAGGCTGGTGCTGATAAGCGGCCTGTCGGGATCCGGAAAGTCCACGGCCCTTAAGGCCCTTGAGGACAGCGGGTATTTCTGCGTGGACAACATCCCCCCTTCCCTCCTCCCCATCTTGCTGGACCTCTGCCGCGACTCCTCCAGGGACATAACGCGCGTGGCTGCCGTAGTGGACATAAGGGGGAAGGAATTCTTGGGAGATCTGGAGGAGGTGCTAAGGGATCTCAAGGGGAAGGGATTACAGCTGAGGATCATCTTCCTGGAGGCCTCGACCGAGGTCCTCATTGAGCGTTTCAGCGAAACCCGCAGACGCCATCCCCTTGAAGAAGGGGGCATGGGACTCTGTGAGGCGGTCAGAAAGGAAAGGGAACTCCTCGGCTTTTTGCGGGAAAGGGCCGACGAGGTCATAGACACCACCGTCCTCACAGGCCATGAACTCAGGAGGCTCATAATCGAAAGGATCGAGGGGTTGGCCGGACGGTTGCGGGTCCATCTACTCTCCTTCGGCTACAGCCTCGGCCTCCCCAGGGAGGCCGACATGGTCGTGGACGTCCGCTTCCTTCCCAATCCCTTCTACGTAAAGGAACTCCGAAACCTCACGGGCCTCGATCCCAGGGTTTCCGAATACATCTTCGAACACAAGGAGTCGCAGCAGTTCCTCTCGCGCATGGTGGAGCTGCTGGATTTCCTGATTCCTTTGTACTGCCGCGAGGGGAAAAGCAGGCTCACTGTCGCCATAGGCTGCACGGGGGGGAAGCACCGCTCCCCAGCGGTGGCCGAAAAACTGGGATCTCTCTTGAAAGAGAGGGGCCAAGATGTGATCATAACCCACAGGGAACTCGGGGGGTGAGGAGATGATCGGGGTATTGGTGGTGAGCCACTGCGGGATAGCCGATGAGCTCCTTCTGGCGGTGGAGCAGATCACCGGGGAAGTGGAGGGGGTGGAATCCATATCCATCGACATAACCGAGCCCCCGGAGGTGATAAGGGAGAGGATAAAGCGGGGGATAAAGAACGTGGACAGGGGCAAAGGGGTGCTCATCCTCACCGACATGTTCGGGGGTACTCCCTCCAACGTCAGCCTTTCTTTCCTGGAGAGGGGAAAGGTGGAGGTGGTCACAGGGGTGAACCTGCCGATGTTGCTCAAGGTCGTGTCCCTCAGGGAGGAGATGCCCCTTGAGGAGCTGGCGACTTACATCGCCAATTATGGCAAGAACAACATCAATGTGGCTTCCCAGGTCCTGCAGAGGAAGGCGGAGGTGGTGAGGCCATAGAGATTATAAGGTCCTTGCAGATCAAGAACAAGCTTGGTCTCCATGCACGAGCAGCCAACCTGATCGTGCAAGTTGCCAATCGCTACAAGGCCCAGGTCACAGTGGAAAAAGACGGAATGGTGGCCAACGCCAAGAGCATTATGAGCCTCCTGATGCTGGCAGCTGGCAAGGGGTCCAAGATCCTGATCAGGGCCTCGGGAGAGGATGCCCGAGAGGCCGTGGAGGAGATAGCCAAACTGGTGGAAGGGCGCTTTGGGGAGGAGGAATAACAGGGAGGAGGTCTTCAGGGGCACGGGGGTATTCCCCGGGGTGGCGATAGGGAAGGCCCTGTTGCTCGAAACCCCTGGGCTTTCCTTTACCCCCCGAAGGATCTCCCACGTGCTGACGGAGGCCGAGATCTCGCGCTTGAGGGAGGCCCTGAAGGAGACCAGAGAGGAGCTCCTCGATATAAGGGAGCGGCTGCTTTCCAGGGGCCTGAGGAAGGAGGCCTCCTTTGTGGATGTGCACCTTCAGATCCTCGAGGACAGGATGCTCATGGAGGAGGTGGAGGAGGCCATAAGGGAGGAGCTGGTGAATGCGGAGTGGGCCCTTGAGATGACCATGAAGAGGCTGCTGGGGGCCTTCGAGACGATGGACGAGGATTACATCAGGGAAAGGGGGCAGGACATACGGCAGGTATTGCAGAGGGTGCTGCGGCATCTGCTCGGTTATCCCCCTCCTACCCTCCAGGAGGTGGGAGAGGGAGTGGTCGTCGTTGCCCATGACCTAGCCCCCGGAGATGTGGCGCAGTTGGATGTGGCCGAGGTCAAGGGGTTTGCCACCGATGTGGGGTCGACGACCTCCCACACGGCCATCGTGGCCAAGTCCCTCGGTATACCGGCGGTTGTGGCCCTCAGGGAGCTGAGCTCGCGGATAAAGGGCGGAGAAACCGTCATCATAGACGGCCAGCAGGGAACCGTCATCGTCAACCCATCCGAGGGGACCTTGAGGGAATATGAGCTCAGGAGGCAGCACTATCGATTCCTGGTGAGGGAACTTCTGAAGTACGCCCCCTTGCCGTCTGAAACCCTGGACGGCTATCCCCTGGCCCTCAGGGCCAACATAGAATTCGTCCACGAAGCCCCGGTGGCCAAACAGTATGGTGCAGAGGGCATCGGCCTCTACCGGACCGAGTACCTGTTTTTGGGACGGGTGGATCTGCCCTCAGAGGAAGAGCACTTCCACTCCTACCGGCAATTGGTGACCGAGATCTCGCCCCACCCAACGACCATAAGGACCTTTGACCTCGGAGGAGAAAAGCAGGCCAGAAGCATAGGCACCTCCAAGGAGAGGAATCCCGCCCTTGGCCTCAAGGGCATAAGGTTGGCGCTGAAGGAAAAGGAGGCCTTTAGGACCCAGCTGAGGGCCATTTTGAGGGCCAGCCATTACGGAAAGGTGAGGATACTGCTTCCCATGGTCTGTTGCCTCCAGGAGTTGAGGGAGGCAAAAGAGCTGATCGAGAGGGTCAAGGAGGACCTCTCACGGGATTCCATCCCCTTTGACCCCCATGTGGAGGTTGGGGTGATGATCGAGGTCCCTTCCTCCGCCCTCATAACCGACCTGCTGGCGCAGGAGGCGGATTTCCTCTCCATCGGCACCAACGACCTCATCCAATATACCCTGGCCATCGACAGGCAGAACGAAAACGTCGCTTACCTCTATCAACCCCTGCATCCGGCAATCCTCAGACTCATGGAGGTGATTGTGCAACGGGCCCACGAGGCGGGAAAGGAGGTAGGGGTCTGCGGTGAGGTCGCTTCCGATCCCTTCTACAGCCTCGTGTTCCTGGGGATGGGGATGGACGAATTGAGCATGGCCCCTTCGGCGATCCCCAGAGTGAAGCGCGTCCTGAGGAAGGCGACCCAGGAGCTTGGCCGCAGCCTGCTGAAGGAAGTCCTCAGGGCCCAGGGCGACTGCCGCAGGGAAGCGGCCCTCAGACAGGAGCTCGCCAAGCTCTTCCCCGAGGATTTTGTGACATGCCAGGCCTGAGGGAGACCTTCGTTGTCCTTCCCCGAAGGATCGTGATATCCTGAAAAGGATGCGGAGGGCAATGGCGAAGCTGGTTTTGTGCTTGCTGTTGCTGGCCCTTGATGCATGGGCTCAGCAGCGGGTTCTGCTTCTACCCCTTTCGGTGAGGGGACTTTCGGCCGACACAGGAGAGGTCCTCTGGGAATTGCTGTCCACAAGGCTCATCGCCGAAGGGCTCCTTGTCGTCGAAAGGGCCACCATGGCAAGGGTCCTGGGCCACGTCGAGCCCGAGGACATCGATGAGGCGACTGCCCGTTGGATGGGCAAAAGGCTTGGGGCCAGATGGGTGCTGCAGGGGAAGGTCTTCAAGGTCGGGGACCTCATAAGCCTTGACATAAAGGTCCTGGATTCCACCGGGACGGTCCCCCCAAAGGCCGTCTTTTCCCAATTCCCCTCCCAGGAGGCGATGCTTTCGGGCCTCAAAGCCTTGGCATCCGAGCTTAAGGAGAGGATAACCGGAAGGGATCAGGTCACCTTCAGGGTTCAGGGTACCTTAAGGAGTCAGCTCCTTTATCAGGCCTTGGGCTACTCCAAGCTTCAGCGTTTCCCCCGTAGGTTCCTCAAGGGGATCTCGATAGGGGACCTCGATGGAGATGGTGCAAAGGAGGCCGTCCTCATCGAACCCCACAGGCTCTGGGCTTATCGGGATACGGGGGAGGGGTTAAAGTTGATAGGTGAGCTTGAGAGCCCCTCCACCTACAATTTCCTCAACGTCGGCACCGTGGACCTCAACGGCGATGGCAGGGCGGAGATAGCGGTGACGGCAGTTGTGGGGGATCACCTGCGCTCCTTCCTCCTCGGGTTCAAGGGGAGGGAGATCCGGTACCTCAAGAAGGGGATCAACAGGTACCTAAAGGTGATCCAGATGGGCGGAAGAAGGGTCCTGCTGGGTCAGGCCATGGGGGCCGATACCGATTACGCTGGCCCGATAGAGGAATTGAGGCTTGAGGGCAGGAGGCTCCGCACGAGGGAACTCAAGGGCCTCCCCCCTGAGGTGGAGTGGATCTACTCCTTTTGTTTCGGACACTTCACCGGCGGCGAACTGCCCGAGGTCGCTCGCCTCAATGCCCTCGGAGAGCTGGAGGTCCTCACCTTGGATGGCGAGAGGCTCTGGAAGGGAGGGGACAGTTACGGGGTATCGGACAACTATTTCGATCGCCCCGATGTGATGGCCGATGCCAAAGGGATGCCGGACTATATGCCCAGAAGGGTCTATATCCCAGTGAGGATGTCCTCGGGGGACTTGGACGGTGACGGCTACGACGAGCTCATGGTCGTTGAGAACCACTTTACCTTAGGACAGAGGCTCGAGAGGGTAAGGGTTTACGATACCGGGAGGGTCCTCGCCTTGGTTTGGGATGGCATGGCCATGGCCGAGGCCTGGATGACCCAGCAGATGCCGGGATGCGTCTTCGACTTCGAACTGGGGGACATCGACAATGACGGGATGCCCGAGCTGTGTGCAGTGGTGGTCAATGCCCCCCTTTTCAAGAAGGGCTCAAGTAGCCTTGTGGTCTTCGAACTTTACGAATGACCTTTCTTGACTCCCTCTGGTCTCTTGTGCTTCTTTTGTTTAGGCCCCTCCTAAGAGGGGCCTTTTAAAGGTAAGGGGAAAGGAGATGAAGCGGACGTATCAGCCGAGCATCATCAGCGCAAAAAGGACTCATGGGTTCCTGAAGAGGATGTCCACTAAGGCCGGACGCAAGGTCCTCAAGAGGAGGCGCCAGAAGGGGAGATGGCGTCTCACGACGGTTTGAAGTGCCGCAAAACCCTGGGGAAGCGTGAGAGGATCCACCTGGAGAGAGACTTCAGGAGGATCTTCCGGGAGGGCAAAAGGGTTCATACGGCCTTCTTCACGGTGGTCCTTTGCCCGAATTCCCTTGGGTTTAGGCGGGTTGCGGTGGTGGTGCCCAAGAAGGTCGGAAAGGCCGTGAAGAGGAACCGGATAAAGCGCCTGATCAGAGAGTTCTTCAGGCTGAACAAGTGTAGGCTCAAGCCCTCAACGGATTATATCTTCGTAGGCCACAGGGGCGCGGAGGGACTCGGGTATCGTCAGCTGGAGGAGATCCTGGGGGTGCTGTTCGAGAGGTAAGACGATGCGGTTGCTCTCGGAAGCGATGATAGCCCTGATAAGGGCCTATCAGTTCTTTTCGCCCCTTTGGGGGCCAAGGTGTAGGTTTTACCCGAGTTGTTCCCAATATGCGATCCTGGCCCTGCGGGTCCACGGGCCGATAAGGGGTAGCTGGCTCGCCTTGCGGCGGCTCCTCAAGTGCCATCCGTTTCACCCCGGGGGCTACGATCCAGTTCCGCCCCGCCAGGGATAGGAGGCCAGAAGATGGAAGAAAAGGACATGCTTCTGCGCCTGATCTTGGCCATTGTGCTTTCGGTGGTGGCCCTCGTCGCCTTTGAACACTTCTTCCTCCGCCAGGGGACCCAAAGACCCCCCGAGGCACCCCAAAAGGTCCAAAGGACCCAGCAGGAGGGGATTAAGCCCTTGGAGGAAAAGGCTCCTCCCCCTCCACAAGGATACAGCGACATCGTGGTCGAGACCCCCCTCTACCGGGCGGTCTTCACCACCTATGGCGGCAGGTTGAAGAGCATCACCCTTAAGGGATACATGGATAAGGTCGAATTGCATCCTTTGGGCAGATGGGTTCAGGGGCTCATAGCCAAGATCTTCGGGAAGAGGCTCGATACCTCCCCTCCAAAGCCCGTTGAGCTTGTCAGCACGTCCCAATTGGAACGCCTCCCCTTGGGCCTTGTGCTTTCGGGGATCGATTACGATGAGTCGGTCCCGTGGGTGGCTTCCTCGACAAACCTCAGGGTCTTTGAGGGGGTAAAGGAGCTGAAGATGGTATGGAGGAAGGGGGATATCGTCCTTCGGAAGGTCTATAGGTTCTTCCCCGACAGTTACCGGATCGAGGTATCGGTGGAGGCAAACAGGGAGGCCCTCCTGGCCCTGGGCTGGATCGGAAGAACCGACCTGAAGAAGAGTTACTACGGCTTTTACGGCCCCATCTTCCTCGGTCCCCGGGGTCGCACCAAACTCAAGCCCAAAAAGATCAAAGGAGGGGAGACCCGGCATTTTGAGCAGATAGAGTGGTTCGCCTTCGATCAGGATTACTTCGCATCCATAATCGCCCCAGAAAGCCCCGGGAGGCTTGTCCTCGGACGCCTCGATGGGAGGACCATTTACGGCTTCATCACCTCGGGCGGGCCCTCTCGAAGCCACCACTTCAGGCTCTTTCTGGGTCCCAAGGACCCGGAGGAGCTCGAGCAGTTTCTGCCCACCGCCAAAAAGGTCATAGACTACGGGACCTTTGGGATCATCGCCATACCGATCCTGAAGATCATGAGGTTCACCCACGGTTTTACGGGAAACTGGGGGCTTGATGTCATCCTCCTCGCCCTCTTCATAAAGCTCGTCTTCTTCTGGCCCACCCAGAAGAGCTACGAGGCCATGAGGGAGATGCAGAAGCTCGCCCCTGAGATCAAAATGCTTCAGAAGAAGTACAAGGACGACAAACAGCGGCTGCAGAAGGAACTCATGGAACTTTACCGGCGCCGGAGGGTGAACCCCTTCAGCGGCTGCCTGCCCCTTCTGCTGCAGCTTCCGGTCTTTTTCGCCCTCTACCGGGCGCTGTTGGTCTCCATAGACCTGAGA
>QMLA01000026.1 GCA_003646585.1 Deltaproteobacteria bacterium
ATCTTGATGTGCCCGTCCTCCTCCCGGATGTAGGACATCCCCTCAATTCCATTGAGGGAGATCAGGACCTCGGGTGAGAACTTCTTGGCCTTGATCCCCACTATGACATCGGTCCCCCCAGCGATGAACATCGCCCGAGGGCCATACTGGGCCTTAAGGGAAATGGCCTCTTTGAGCGATTTCGGCTTCAGGTAATCGTACCTCTTCATCTCTCACTCCCTGTAATCGAATACTCTCTTTGATTTACGATCGGTACGAGGCAGTGTCCCGTAATCCACCACCTCGACCTTGCAGCTCACCAATACCTGCTTTTTGATCTTGTCCGAGACCTCCTGGATGATCTTCTGGTCCTTGGAAGGATCAACACCCCTCTCCCGCTCCACCTTGATGGTCATATAGTCCTTTCCGTCCTGTCCCCTTTCCAGGATTATCTGGTACTCGCTTCCGACCTCCGGGATCCCAGAAAGGATCTCGTCTATGTGACTCGGATAGACGTTCACACCCCGGACTATGAACATGTCATCGGAACGCCCCAGGATCCTGTCGTGCATGGGGAAGATGCTCCCGCAGGAACAGCGATGAGGAATGAGCCTCGTGAGATCCCTGGTCCTGTAGCGAATCAAGGGTGCGGCCTCCTTCCTCAGGGTCGTTATCACCATCTCACCGACCTCACCCGGAGGGACCGGCTCCAGGGTCTCGGGGTCGAGGACCTCCAGGATGTAGTAATCTGCCCAGTAGTGGATCCCCTCGTGCCGTTCACAATCAAGACCGGCGCCCGGTCCGTACAGTTCCGTAAGCCCCGTGATATCAAAGACGTGCTCGACACCCAGGAGTTCCTTTATCTTGCGCCGCATGGCATCGCTTGCGCGTTCCGATCCCATGATCACCTTCTTCAGATTGATCTTTTCCCGCAGGCCCCTGCGATCCACCTCCTCGGCCAGAAGCAGGGCCATTGAGGCCGTACAGCAGATCACAGTCGGTTGAAAGTCCACCAGGAACTGACACTGCATGTCGATATTGCCCGGACCGATGGGAATGGCCATGGCCCCAAAGCGCTCACAGCCGAGCTGAAATCCCACCCCCGCGGTCCATACCCCGTATCCCACCGCAATCTGGACCCGATCAAGGGGTGTCAACCCCGCGATCTCGAAACAACGGGCCATCATGTCTGCCCAGTCATCCACGTCCTTCTGGGTATAGCACAGGACTTTCCGCTTCCCGGTGGTACCGGATGAGGCATGGATCCTCACGATCTTCTCGAAGGGAACGGAACGGAGGGGGAAGGGATATCCGTCCCTCAAATCCTGGGCGGTTGTGAAGGGCAACCTCTTCAAATCATCCAAGGTCTTTATGTCATCGGGACTGATCCCTGCCTCCTCTAGCCTCTTCCTGTAAAACTCGGATCCCTCATAGGCGTGCTTGACGGTCCACTTGAGCCCTTGAAGCTGGATCTCCTTGAGCTCCTCCTCTGTAAGCTTTGGAAGAAAGGACCTCCTCTCCATGGGGTTCCTCCTTGCGGTTTTTCACCTGGATCGCCTCTTGCCCCTCAATTCCTCAGTCGCGCGGTAATCCACCTCATAGGTCTCCGGATCGATCACCACACCGTAATCCTCCCTGGCCTTCTCAAGACTCACATACCCGAAAAGCACATCGCGCCTCACTATCTCGGGATCCCTCTCCAGAGGATCCCCAAATCCTCCCCCTCCAGGGGCATAAAAGCCGATCACATCTCCCGGTTTGCAGAAGGTAAGGCCGCTTGGATCACCCGGTTCCCCATTGATGAGGAACTTGGACCTCGCCCCTGCTTTGCCGCCGAAAAGGCCCTCAGCAGGATACTTGTACCTTCCGCCCTGAACCGCCACCACCACCGGCGGCCTGGGTGCGAAGTCGTCATCGGGCACCTTGACGATGAAGGTCCTGCCAAGCCCTCCCCTCATCCTGCCCGCTCCTCCCGAATCGGTGATGAGTTGCCTCTCCAGGACCAGAAGGGGTGTATCGCTTTCGAAGATCTCCACCGGGGTATTGGCACCGTTTGCGGGAAAGATCGCACAGTGATGGCCATCGCGCTTGCTGCTTGCCCCCATTCCACCGCCACCGATCACGTTGGTGAGCCAGGGAGCACCATCGTGTCTCTGTCCGTAAAAGATGTAGGTGTGCGCCGGGGTGCCGCCACAGGGGGCGATCACCTTATCGGGCATGGCAGGAGCAAGGGCCCGAAAGACCATCTCGGTCATGAAGTGTCCGATCTGCATCCTGGCAGCTACCGCAGCGGGGAACTTGCAGTTGACCACCGTCCCCTCCGGGGCAACCACCTTCACCGGACGGGTGGACCCCTCGTTTACGGGTATATCGGGGTCCATGGAGCTCTTGATGGCCATGAAGCAGTAAGCGTAAGTGAAGTTGTAAACGACATTCCCTCCCCAATCCACCTGGGGGGATGTGCCCGTGAAGTCTATCTCCACCTCCCCTCCCTTGACCCTGACCTCAAGCTTTATGCGGACATCCTCCCTGCCTCCGGCACCCTCAATGAGGCCCTCAAAGGGGTAGACCCCATCGGGGATCTTCGAGATGGCAGACCGCATGCTCTGCTCGGATCGCTCGATGATCTCATCGGCCAGATCATCGAGGTCCTTGAGCCCCTCCTCCTCCATCATCTCGATGAGCTTTTTGGCGCAGACGTAGTTGGCCGCCACCTGGCTCCTTATGTCCCCGATCACCGAATCCGGGGTCCTCACGTTCCAGCGGATGATCTCCATCACCGCCTCGTTCAGCTTCCCCGCCTCATAGAGCTTAACCGGCGGCAGAAACAGCCCTTCCTCGTAGACCTCCCGGTTGTCCGAGGATACCCTGCCGCCCACATCCGAGTGGTGGAACACGCAGGCGGTGAAGGCCACAAGTTCACCCTTGTAGAACACGGGGCTCAAGACGCAGATATCGTTGAGGTGCCCGGCCAGAAGCCAGGGATCGTTCACTATGATGACATCCCCTGGCTTGTAACTCTCCAGGGGAAAGGACTTTATGATCCTCTTCACCCCGAGGGCCATGGCCCCGGCCTGCCCGGGGGTGCAGAAGGTACCCTGGGCGAGCTCCCGCCCGTGTCTGTCGGTGAACATGCAGGTGTAATCGTGGGCATCGCGCAGGAGGCTCGAGAAGGCCGTCCTGGAAACAGAGGCATCCGCCTCATCGACTATGGCTATCAAGCGCCTCCAGAGGATCTCAAGGGTTATCGGATCAAACTTCCCCCCCATCTTTACCTCCTCTCGATCTCAATCCATACAAAGCCGTATTCGTCCACCTTGGCCTTGGCATCTTCACCGATGATTATCGTGGACTCCCTCTCCTCTATGATGGCCGGACCCGATATTTCGGCCCCGGGAAAGAGCTTGTATCGGTCGTATACCTCAAAGGGCACAAAGGTCCTCTTGAGCAGGGAAAAGGCGGGCCTTTCGCCCTTTTTGGCCTTCTCCAGCGACCCTCCTTCGACCTGTAGCCTGGGAAGCCTGAAGGGTCTATCGGGAAGCCTCGCCCTCAGGCGGAAGGTCACAAATTCCACAGGGGTCTGGGGATACGTGCGCCCGTAGAGGCGTTCGTAGTGCTCATCGAAGAGCCTCCGTATCTCCTCCCTCGACCACTGGGTGAACGGGCGGTTGTCTATGGGAATGGTGGTCTCTGACCCCTGTCCCACAAACCTCATGTCTATCGCCCTCTCGAAGATCACCTCCTCGCCTTCGCGGACCCCTTTGAAGGTCGAGGCACCCTCCTGCTCCATCTGCTTGAAGATCCTCTCGATGGCCTCGAAATCGGCATCCTCAAGCCTGACCTTGTGACTCCTTGCCAGATCGAAACTCATGGGGGCCGTGAAGAAGCCCAGCGCAGATCCAACGCCGGCCAGGGGTGGAACCAGGATCCGGCTCGCCCCGATCTTTTTCGCAAGTCCGTAAGCGTGGACCGGCCCGGCACCTCCGAAGGCCACAATGGTCACTATGCTGGGATTGCCGCCCTTTTCCGCTATATGGGTCTTGGCCGCTGCGGCCATCGTCTCGTTGATGAGATCGTGGATCCCAAAGGCCGCCTCGATCAGGCCCGTCCCCAGGGGTTCGGCGACCTTCTCCCGGATGGCCTTCTCGGCGGCCTCCTTGTCCAGCTTCATCGCCCCGCCCAGGAAATAGTTGGGATCGAGATACCCGAGCACCAAATCGGCATCGGTGACCGTCGGCTCGGTCCCTCCGCGGCCATAACACACCGGCCCGGGGTCAGCCCCTGCGCTTTCGGGGCCGACCTGCAGAAGTCCCATCCTGTTTATCCTGGCTATGCTGCCCCCTCCTGCACCGATCTCCATCAGATCCACCACCGGGACCTGGATCGGCAAACCCGATCCCTTCTTGAAGCGCTGAACCCTGCCGACCTCAAAGGTCGAAACCAGATCCACCTTCCCCTTCTGTATGAGGCAGCTTTTGGCCGTCGTCCCCCCCATGTCGAAGCAGAAGAGGTCCGAGATCCCGAACAGTTTCCCGTAATACTGCGAGGCTATAACCGCAGCCGTTGGACCGGACTCTATGATCCTCACCGGATACTCGCGGGCCGTCTCGGTGGTCGTGATCCCACCGGATGAGAGCATGATGAACAGGCGGCCCCTGAAGCCCAGCGACTGAAGCCTTTCCTCAAGCCGTTTCAGGTACCTCGCGGTTATGGGCTTCACATAGGCGTTTGCAACGGTGGTGGAGGTCCTTTCGTACTCCCTTATCTGGGGGAGCACATCATAGGAGATGGAAAGGAAGAGGTCCGGGACCTCGCGGCTCACGATCTCCTTGACCTTGAGCTCATGCACGGGATTCTCGAAGGAGTTGATGAAGCAAACAGCAAGGGACTGGATCCCTTGCTTCAGGAGGTCATCCAGGATCTTCCTCACCTCCTCCTCATCCAAGGGCACAAGCACCCTGCCGTCGCTGTAAACCCTCTCGTTTACCTCCTTCCTCAGGTAGCGGGGAACCAGGGGTTCGGGATACTCGGCGAAGATATCGTAGGCATCGTAGCGGAGTTCTCTTCCCAGTTCCAGCACGTCCTTGAATCCCTTGGTGGTAATCAGCCCGGTCTTTGCCCCTTTCCGCTCTATAATCGCGTTGATCACCAGGGTTGTGCCGTGGATTATCTCCCTTAAGTGGGGCATGAAGTCCGTCCCACGCTCCAGCAACTGCCTTATCCCCGTCTCCACCGCTTCAGAAGGATCATGAGGTGTGGTGAGGCACTTGTTTATGCGGATCTCACCCGTCTCGTCGTCAACGAGCACGAAATCCGTGAACGTCCCACCGATGTCGCACCCAAGTCGGTAAGAAGGCATCCCCGTCCCTCCTTCGCGTGATTTAAAAGATCGAAGGTTCTTGGAATTCCCCGTAAACCTCCTTGAAAACCCTGGTCATCTCCCCCACCGTGGCATAGGCCTTGACGGCCTCAAGGAGATAGGGCATGACGTTCTTCCCCTGCCGCGCGGCAACCTCCAGGTCCTTGAGGCACCTGGATACCTCGCGGTTGTTCCTGCTGCGTTTGACCTCGTTCAGGGACCTTATCTGCTCCTCGGCCACCCGGGGGTTGTATTCGTGCAGCTTCACGTCCTCCTCGCCCAGAGGACCCGGATCCGTGTACTTGTTGACCCCTATCTTGATGTATTCGCCCCGCTCAAGTCCCTTGTGCCATTCATAGGCCTGCCTAGCCACCTTCCGCTGCACATATCCGGTCTCAACCGCCACCTTCATCCCCCCGATGCGGTCTATCTCGGCCATCTCCTCGAGGATCTTCTCCTCCATCTGCTTGGTCAGGGTCTCTACAAAGTAGGATCCCGCCAGCGGATCGACCGTATCCCTCAGACCCACCTCATCCATCAACAGCTGAAGGGTCCTTAGGGAGATGAGGGCCGAATAGGGGGTCGGAATGGTATAGGCCTCATCGTAAGAGCAGATGGCCGTGGTCTGTGCACCACCCAAGGCAGCCGCAAGGGCATAATAGGCACCTCTCACCACGTTGATTATGGGCTGCTCCTTGGTCAGACCGGATCCCCCTCCGCCAAACAGCCCCCGGAGAAACATCGTCTGCTTCTGCTTCGCCCCCCACTTCTCCTTCAGGTTCTTGGCCCAGAGCTTTCTGGCCGCCCTGAACTTCGCCACCTGCTCCCACAGGTTCCCGAAGACGTTGAAGTTGAAGGTGATGCCCCGGGCGAACTCATCCACATGATAACCCCTCTTGACCACCTCCTCGATGTAAGTGTTGGCTATCTGGATCGCATAGGCGATCTCCTGAGCGGGGGTGGCCCCAGATTCCCTTATGTGGTACCCGCAGACGCTGACCGGATTGGTCCTCGGCATCACCTTCATCGAGTACTCTATGGTGTCACCGATGAGCTTTATCGAGGGCTCAACGGGGAATATCCACATCCCCCTCCCTATCATCTCCTTCAGGATGTCGTTTTGAGGGGTGGCACTTATCACCTGCGGCGAATACCCGTATTTTTCGGCCACCGCCTGGTACATGGCCAGCATGATCGATGCCACCGCGTTTATCGTCAGGCCCGTCCCGATCCTGTCAAGGGGAATCCCCTCAAAGGCGATCTCAAAGTCCCTGAGGGTATCAACTGCCATCCCAACCCGGCCCACCTCGCCCTCGGCCAGGGGGTCATCGGAGTCAAGCCCGAGCTGGGTCGGCAGGTCAAAGGCCACGTTCAACCCCGTCTGGCCCTGCGAGATCATGAACTTGAACCTCTCGTTGGTCTCCTTGGGGGTCCCGAAACCCGTGTACTGCCTCATCGTCCAGGCCCTTGACCTGTAACCTCCCGGATGGATCGAACGCGTAAAGGGATATTCCCCCGGATCCCCCAAATCCTGCTCGTAGACGAACCCCACCTCCTGAAGGTCCGAAGGACCATAAAAGGTCTTTATCTTTATGCCCGATTCGTAAATCACCTCCACTATCCTGTCCTTCTCATCCCTTATGTACCTCGCTCCTCCCACACCCATCACTGCACCTCTCTTTTTGTGGCAATCTCTCGAATGGTCTTTATGATCTCATCCAAGGGAGTCCCCCCGGGGAAAACCCCCTTGACCCCCAACTGTTTCAACTTGGGGATGTCATCCTTCGGTATCACCCCCCCGACCACAACGGGCTTGTCATCCAGACCAACCTCCTTGAGCTTCCTTATGAGCTTTTCGCATATGGTCAGGTGGGCCCCCGATAGTATACTGAGACCTATTATGTCCACATCCTCCTGCAACGCCGTGGAAACGATCTGATCGATGGTCTGATGCAACCCCGTATATATGACCTCCATACCCGCGTCCCTCAATGCATAGGCCACTATCTTCGCCCCCCGATCGTGACCATCGAGGCCGGGTTTCGCTATCAGGATCTTAATCCTCTCCCCCATCCTCGCTTCCTCCTTGTTTTGTAACATCCAATAGGGCCTTTGTCCCCTTGGCAATATGTCTGCGGACGAAATCCTCAACGGCCCGACTGTCCCTTTTGCGCATCAACCGGACCAGCTCGATGTGATCCCTCAGGGACTCCTCCGCCATCCCGGGGATCTCCAGGAGCGAAATCCGCAGTCTGAAGAACTGATCCCTAAGCGACCGGATCAGCTCGAACAGCTTCTTGTTGCCGCAGTTGCGGTAGATGGCCTCATGGAACTCGGTGGCCAGCTTTATGTACCGCGGCAGATCGCCCTTGCTGACCGCATCCTTGAACTCATCCAGTATCTCTTCCAGTCTGTCGAAGAATTCTTCGCTGCACCTTTCGGCGGCCAACCCCGCGGCATACCCCTCAAGGAGGCTCCTCACCTCCATGAGCTCCTTCAGTTCCTCGGGATCATATCCCCTGACATAGGCCCCCTTGCCCGGGATCATTATCACGAAGCCGTCCCGCTCCAGCTTGTGGATCGCCTCCCTCACTGGCGTCCTGCTGACGCCCAGCTCAGCGGCTATCTGCGTCTCCTTCAACCTGGTCCCGGGAGGATACTCCCCCTTCCTGATCGATTCGCGCAAAAGGCTGTAGATCTTGTAAGATATAAGGGTCCTATCTATCATCCCCTTGTTCCTTGCCTCAGCCATAGCGGTACTGGACGCCAAACCCACCTACGGGATGTTCCCACTTGATTGCGCCTTTGGGACAGGCTATGAAGCAAGTGCCGCACTCCAGACACCCCGAATATTCCACCACCGTGCGGCCGTCCTCGGTGATCGAATAAAGGCCCGCTGGGCACACCCATATGCAGACCTTGGGGTCGCAACTGGCGCAAAGGGATTGCTCTATCTCTATATGGCTCTTCTCACTCAACTTGAAAAAGTTCTTGGTGAGCTTTTCGTCTACCTTCATCAGATCTGCCTCAATTTCCAGAAATCCTTAAGGGTCTGAAGCGAAAGGAGTTTTTTGCCATACCGACAAAGGGTCTCCCAAACCCTCTCCTTCCCATCGGCCGGGACCGAAAAAAGATCCCTGCAAAGTCCCGAGGCAATCTCCGGGTAGCGCGAATAGACCCCTTCCAAAGAACTCAGGACCTCCGAGGAC
>QMLA01000027.1 GCA_003646585.1 Deltaproteobacteria bacterium
CCATAGCTCTTCGCCTTCGCTGTCACCGCCCAAAAGCCCACAAATCTCCACCTGTCCTCCCAGCGTCCTTATGTTGTGGGCTACATTGGCGGCACCGCCCAAAAGCCTGCTTTCCTTTTCCACCTCGACCACCGGCACGGGGGCCTCAGGGGATATCCGCTCCACCTTCCCCCAGATGAATTGATCGAGGATGAGATCCCCGACCACGAGGACCTTGGCCCGCGCAAACCTCCCGAATAGCTCATCCAGGTCGATCTTTCCGATGATCCGCTTCCAGACCATCAAAAAACCCTGACCAGGACCCGCCTCGACCTCGGTCCATCGAATTCGCAGAAGAAGACCCCCTGCCATGTGCCCAGGGCGAGCCTGCCGTCCTTGATGGGGATCATGGTCGAGCACCCGACCAGGGTGGACTTTATGTGGCTGTCGGCGTTGCCCTCAGTGTGACGGTACCTTGCTCCCTCCGGGACCAGTTGTGAGAGCTTCTCGATGATGTCCATCACCACACTGGGGTCGGCATTTTCATTGACGGTTATGGCGGCTGTGGTGTGGGGGACGTAAAGGAGACACACGCCCTCCTTTATCCCTGAGATGGAGACCAGGTTCTGGACCTTCGAGGTTATATCTATCAATTCGATGCGCCTGCTCGACCTGACCTGGATCTCCTCGCAGAACATCCTCATACCTCCATCCTGGGAAATAACGGAGTGGGCTCTGCGACCTCCTGACCTTCAGGTAACCCACCCCATGTGCCGCTTTTGTCGATGGTTTCCCCTTCGATTCCGTTGCGGAATCCCAACATCTCCCAGAGCCTTTGAGCCGATCGCGGCATGAAGGGGTAAACCATGAGGGCCACAAACCTGAGGCATTCCAGGCAATTGTAAAGGGCCTCCTTGAGCTCCCGGATGCGTTTCTCCTTATACAGGGACCAGGGGGCCGTGGAATCTATGTATTTGTTCACACTGCCTATCAGCTCCCAGACCGCCAGCAGGGCCCTCTGAAAGGACAGATCGTCCATTAATTTGCGATATTCCTCCAGGGTGTGGAGGGCCTTTTGCCTCAATTGACCATCCGAAGGGGAGGGGATTCGCCCTCCCAGATAGCGCCTTACCATGGCCAGGGTGCGGCTGACCAGGTTTCCGAAGTCGTTGGCCAGCTCGCTGTTTATCCTGTTCACTATCGCCCTCTGGGAGAAATCGCCGTCAAGCCCAAAGGACACCTCCCTCATCAGGAAATAGCGGAACTGATCAACACCATAGCGTTCGGCCATCTCGTAGGGGTCCACGACATTCCCCAGACTTTTGCTCATCTTCTGACCTTCAACCGTCCACCAGCCGTGGGCGAAGACCATTCTCGGCACAGGGAGGCCGGCTGACATGAGAAAGGCAGGCCAGTAAATGGCGTGAAACCTCAGGATGTCCTTGCCTATAAGATGGCAGTCTGCCGGCCATATCTTCTCGTAACCCTCTTCGGGGAAACCTATCCCGCTGAGGTAATTCACAAGCGCATCAAACCACACATAAAGCACACAGTCGGGATCGTTGGGCAAGGGGATGCCCCAGCGGGAAGTCATCCTGGAAATGGAGAGGTCCTTCAGACCGCCCTTGACAAAGCTCAGGACCTCGTTGTAACGGGACTGAGGCTTCACGAAATTGGGATTTTCTTCCAGCAACCTCAGCAGTGGTTCCTGATAACGGGAAAGCCTGAAGAAATAGCTCTTCTCCCTCAGACGATCCACCTGCCTCCCACATTCGGGACATCTTCTGCCTTCCCCGAGCTCCTTTTCGGTCCAGAAGCTCTCACAGGGCACACAATACCAGTCCTCATACTCCCCGAGGTAAATATCCCCCTTTTTCCATATCCTGTTGAAAAGCTCAAGCACTGCCCTCTCATGTCGGGGTTCGGTGGTCCGTATGAAGTCATCATTGGATATTTCCAGTATGCGCCACAGATCCTTGAACCGCCCGACCACCCCATCGGCGAGCTCTTTGGGGGTTATCCCCAGCTCCCTCGCAGCCTTCTCTATCTTCTGGCCGTGTTCATCGGTGCCGGTCAAAAAAAAGGTCTTCAGACCACACAGGCGCTTGTAACGGGCGAGGACATCGGCAGCAATGGTGGTGTAAGCATGTCCTATGTGAGGCACATCATTGACGTAGTAAATGGGCGTGGTGACGTAGAAGGTATCCTTCATTTTTCCTCCTCCGCTCCTCTGACTTCCTTCCAGGGAATGGTGACGATGGTTCCATCGGAGAGTTCCACGGTAAGGGTTCTGAGGAGTACGTTTTGCCTTATTACCTTTCCTTCGCCATGTTTGGTATGGACCCTCTTGCCCACTTTGGGCAGTTCTTCTCCTATCTGCTGATAGGTATCCATTTCGAAGGTTATGCAGCACATAAGCCTTCCGCAAAGCCCCGAAATCCTTTCGGGATTGAGGGGGAGGTTTTGTTCCTTTGCCATCCTTATGGTGACCGTATCGAAGTCCTTCAGAAAAGTGCTGCAGCAAACCTCGCGTCCACAGGGGCCGATACCACCCCGAAGCCTTGCCTCGTCCCTGACCCCTATCTGGCGCATTTCAATTCGCGCCTTGAGCCTTGAGGCGAGCTTTCGGACGAGGAGGCGGAAATCCACCCTCCCTTCTGCTGTGAAATAGAAGGTGATCTTTCTTTCCTGGGACTGGGACTCGACATCCACGTGCCTCATCTGCAAGCCCACCTTCTCGTAGAGCCCCTGTCAGATCCTGAAGGCCGCCATCTCTCTCTTTTTCACCTGTTCGAGTTTCCTCAAGTGCTTTTTTTCTGCCGGCCCGATTATCGAAAGGGTGGATTCCCCTGAGAGATCGAGATCAAAGGGAGGGGCAAGGACCTCGGCCACCTGTGGTCCGCTGGGGGTGGGAACGAGCACGAAATCCCCCTTCTTCAGGTCATGGTCACCCGCAGCATAAATTCCCATCTCGCCCTTCTTGAGGAGGCGAACCCTTACGACCTTCATCCCTGTCAAGATAACACGTCAGAAATGACTTCCTCAACGGGTTTACAGGTGTAGCATCTCAAGGAGGGCCGCTTCCACGCAGAGCCTCGCGTTGGCATACTCCTCAAGGCAACGGTAGATGTGAAGGAGCCTCCAGAACTTATCAAACCCCAAGGAATTCTCCTCGAGTTTCCTCCTGCACTCCTGCAGGAGAAACTGCAGAAACCCTATTGCCCTTTCCCTATCCCGCCCGAGTTCCTCACCTAAATCGAAGATACCGCTGAGTCCCCCTTCCTTGGCCTTCAACAGTAAGGCCTCAAAGTCCTCCTGGAGCATGCGGATGGCCTTTCCCGGACTTCCCCACCTCAGAGCCGAAGGAGGGGCTTGCACTCCCAGTCGTTCAAGCACCTCTCTAACCTCACCCTCCTTCAGGGGGAAGAACCTGATCCTCTGACACCTTGAGCGGACGGTGGGGAGCAAGGCATCGGCTGATTGGGCGATCAGGATGATCAGGGTCCAGGGGGTGGGTTCCTCTAAGGTCTTCAGGAAGGCGTTGGAGGCCTCGGGGGTCATCCTCTCTGCATCCTCCACCACCAGGGCCTTCCACCTTCCCTCAAGGGGGCGAAACCTGAGGATATTGGTGGCCTCACGGATCTGCTCTATCCTGATGCTCTCCCCCTCAAGGGTCAGCAAATGGAGGTCGGGGTGGCTCAGACGCTGGATGCGTTCGCATTGTTCGCAGCTGCCGCATCCCTCCCCTGGTGCCCTCCGGCAGTTCAGGGCCTCAATGAACCACAGGGCCACCTTCTTCTTACCTATGCCTTCCGGTCCCTCAAAAAGGAGAGCATGGGGGATCCTCCCCTCCCGGATCGTCGTCTCCAGGACCCTCAGGGGGGGTTTGTGACCGACTATGTCTCCCTTGGCCATCTCCTGAGGAACTCCAGCACGATGGATCTGATCTCCTCCTGTGCTTCCTCCTTGGGGCATCCGGATGTGCTGACCACCTTTATCCGTTCGGGTTCCCTCCTGGCCAATTCGAGGTAACCCTCCCTTACCCTCCGGTGAAATTCCAGGGGCTGTCTATGGAGGCGATCCTCGCCCTTCGCCCTCCGGAGTCCCTCCTCGGGAGGGCAGTCCAGCAGGATGGTAAGATCGGGCCATATTCCCTCTGTGACCAGTCGGTTTGCGCGCAAGAGGAAATCGAGATCCAGGCCCCTTCCAAAACCCTGATAGGCCAGGGTGGAGTCCACATAGCGGTCGCAAAGGACTACCTTTCCCTCCAGCAGGAGGGGTTTGACCACAAGCCTTACGTGTTCGCGCCTGTCGGAGAGGAACAGGAACAACTCCACAAGGGGGTCCTCGATCAATCCCTCCCCATGCAGAAGCAATTCCCTCAAGGACCTGCCGAGGGCGGTGGCCCCCGGCTCATAGGTCACACGGATCGGAAACCCCTGACTTTGGAGGAATTGGGCCAGGAGTTTCAGATGACCGCTCTTGCCACTCCCCTCAATCCCTTCAAGGGTTATGAGCGCTCCCCTTTTCACCTGAGAGGAAATCCTCGAGCTTTTTTTCGATCCTCCTTCTGTCCTCCTCCCTTGGACCGAGCTCTAGGGCCCGTTTCCACAATCTGAGGGCTTCTTCGGGGTTGCCGAGTTTTAAATATACATCGCCCAGGTGTTCGGTGATCACGGGATCGTTCGGCACCAGTTGGTGGGCCTTCATGAGGTAATCGAAGGCCTCTTTGTACAGGCCCCGCTTATAATAGACCCAGCCGAGGCTGTCTATTATGTAACCGTCGTTGGGACGCACCTTAAGGGCCCGCCTGATAAGCCTTTCGGCCTCCTCGAGGTTTATTCCCCGTTCGGCATACGAATATCCCAGCCAGTTGAGGGCATCAGCGTGGTTCGGATCTAGGGTTATTACCTCCTTCATCATCTGCAAGCTCCTGTCCTTCTTCCCCGCCTTGTCATAAAGGACACCGAGTCGGAACAGGTATTCCGGGTGCTTATGGCCTTCCTGAAGGAGTTCCTCGATGGTCCTTATGGCCTCATCGATCCTGTCCAGCTCCTCATAAAGGAGCGCCAGAAAGTAGCGGAGTTCGGGAGCGGATTTCCTTTTCAGGGCGGCCTTAAGGAGGCCTATGGCCCTTTCGCCATCTCCTCTCCTTTGGAGGACATAAGCGGCATATTTCATCGCATCTGGAAAGAGGTCAGCTTCCGGGGGGATTTTTTCGAGCTCCAGAAGGCCTTCCTCGGTCTTGCCTTCCTCTATCAGGCAAAGGGCCAGATAAAGGCGCACCTTGTGATTTTCGGGCCTCACCCCCAAAACGAAGCTGAATTCATCGGCCGCTTCCTTGAACCTGCCCTTCTCAAACAGGATGAACCCCAGGGTCATCCGCACGCGGAGGTTTTCCGAATCCAGTTCCTTCAGCAACCGATACTCCTGGAGGGCTTCCTCCAGGCGGTTTTCCCTGATGAGGAGCTGTCCGAGCCTTTCCCTCGCCCGCAGATTGAGGGGGTGTTCCCTTATCAGGCGATGGTAAATCTCGATGGCCTTCTGGGAGTCCCCTTTGAGCTCGTGGATCAAGGCCATATCCAGCAAAGCGGCCTCCATCCCCGGGTCCAGTTCCAGGACCTTCCGGTATTGCTTCAGTGCCTCCTCGTATTTCCCCATTTCGGAATAAATCCTGGCGAGGTAATAAAGGGCCATCACCGAATCCGGCTGTTCTTTGAGAAACCCCTGAAGGACCTCAATGGCCCTCTCGAAATCCTTCATTTCCACATAGAGGGAACTCAACACCACATGGGCCCTCACGTCTCTGGGGTTGAGCCCGATGATCTCCCTGTAGATCTCGATGGCCTCCTGCAGCTTTCCCTGAGCGGAGTAAAGGCCTCCGAGGATCTTGAGGGCATCCAGATTCTCGGGATCCCATTTCACGGCCTCAAGGGCCATATCCATCGCCTTCTGGGGTTTGCCGAGCCTGAGGAGAAGGGCGGCTATTTCGGAACGCAGAAAGGAAGAGGAGGGGTCGGCCTTTAGGGCATCCCTGTAAAATTGCAGGGCCTTTTTGGAATCGCCACGGGATAACATGAGACGTCCCATCGCGTACCTGTACATGGCACCCCTTGGAGGGAGGTCCCCTCCCTCAGCTCCGGCCCTCTGGGAAAACAGGGCAAGGATTAACAGGGCGATGAAGAATACCCTCACCCTCGCTCTCCGTAAAGTTCTCTCAGGGCTTCCTTCAAAAGTCCCTCCAGGGATTCGGTGCCCTTTGATCGGGCAACCCGTTCCAGGGCCTTCTTGGCCTGTCCTTTAGGATACCCCAACCGGATGAGGGCGGCCAAGGCATCCTCGAAGAAGGGATGGTGAGGAAGGCGGCTTTTCCTCCTGTTCATGAGCCTTTCGCGCAATTCGAAGACCATGCGCTCGGCTGTCCTCCGGCCGATCCCGGGGACCCTCTCCAGCCGGGAGGTATCTCCCTCAAGGAGGGCCTCCTCGATTTCCTCGGCCTCCATACCGCTCAACAGGGTCAGGGCGACCTTCGGTCCCACACCGCGGACCGACAGCAGGAGTTCGAAAAGGTCCCTTTCCTTAGGGCTGAGGAAGCCGAAGAGCGTGATCCCGTCCTTCTGGACATGGGTGTGGATGAACATCTCCACTTCCTCTCCCTCAGGGGGAAGACGATAAAATACGCTCAGGGGTATCATGACCCCATAACCCACCCCCGAGACCTCCAGGGTGAGGGCGGTCGGTGTCCGCTGTATCAATGTGCCTCGCAGATAGGAGATCATGTCAGCCGACAGTGCTGGATGTGGCAGAGGGCAACGGCCAGGGCATCGGAAGCATCGAGAAAGAGTTCGTCCTTCAGTCCCAACAGCCTCCTCACCATTTCCCTCACCTGTTCCTTCGGGGCCCGGCCGTAACCGGTCAAAGCGACCTTGACCTCCATGGGGGAGTATTGGAAGGAGGGCAGGGCACTTGAGGAGGCGGCAAGGAGTACCACTCCCTGCACCTGTCCGAGCCTTAGGGCGCTCTTCACGTTTCGGGCTACAAAGGGACTCTCGAGGGCCAAAGCCTGGGGGGAGTACTCCCTTATGACCGCGCACAGATCCTCATAAATCTCCCTCAATCTCTCCTCTATGGCCCCCTTCCCTTGAATGATCCCCGAAGTGATGTAGAGGTAATAGTCCTGCTGACATTCCACCACTCCATAGCCGGTCCGATAACTGCCCGGATCAACCCCAAGGACCCTCATTGGGCAATCTGTTCCATCGTAGTCTCGGATATGTCGAAATTGGCATAGACCTTTTGGACGTCATCGTGGTCCTCCAGCATCTCCATCAGCCTGAGCATCTGCTCGGCCTCTTTGCCCTCCAGCTTCACCGTAGTTTCTGGATACATGGTGATCTCGGCCGACTGATAGGATATGCCGGCCTCCTTCAGGGCCTTAACCACCCCTTCGAAATCCGAGGGATCGGTGAGGATTTCGTATTCCCGCTCCCCCTCCTTTATGTCCTCGGCACCTGCGTCCATGACCACTTCCATGAGTCTTTCTTCGGAGACATCCCCTTTGTTGACCGTTATGAGCCCCTTTTTGTGAAACAGCCACGAGACACAGCCAGAGGTCCCGAGGTTGCCACCCACCCTGGTGAAGATGTGTCTGATTTCAGCAGTTGTGCGGTTGCGGTTGTCAGTGACGGCCTCAATGAGCACGGCCACCCCTCCGGGGCCATAGCCTTCGTAAACGACCTCCTCAAAACGAGCCCCTTCGAGCTCCCCCGTGCCCCTCTTTATGGCCCTCTCAATGTTCTCCTTGGGCATGTTTTCCGCCTTTGCAGCGGCAATGGCAGCCCTCAGACGGGGATTGTTCTCAGGGTTCCCCCCTCCCATGCGGGCCGCCACCATGATTTCGCGGATTAACTTCGTGAAGATCTTCCCCCTCCTTGCATCCTGAGCAGCCTTTTTGCGCTTTATTTGGGCCCACTTAGAATGGCCAGCCATCTCTACCCCTCAAATAACTTTATTTGGAATGGCTTTTTCAAGGCGGGTCTGCCAAATGGTGGGCGGTACTGGGATCGAACCAGTGGCCTCTACCGTGTGAGGGTAGCGCTCTCCCTCTGAGCTAACCGCCCTTTTGAAAAAGGATACAATTGGCAAGTGTGATTGTCAACGCAATGTAAGGCTCTTTTTTCCTCAAGATCCAATAGGCTGCCTCAGCAAGGTGTCTGCCAACAGCTCCCACAGCCTTCCCGTGCCTCGTCCTCTGCCTGATCCTCTGATAAAGCCTTGAGGCATGCCTCTCAGGCCATCTTTTGGCATTCAGGGCAACGGTGTTTGCTGCCTCAATGAAGGCCCACTTCAGGTATCTGTTGGCCTCCTTCCTCATCCTTCCATACCTCACCCTGCTGCCTGATTGCTCAACCCTTGGGACAAGACCGCAGCAGGAGACAAACCGC
>QMLA01000028.1 GCA_003646585.1 Deltaproteobacteria bacterium
ACGAGCCCTGTGCCCCTCTGGAAACCCTGGTGAACGAGAAATCCTGGCAGAAGCTGCCTGAAGACCTAAAGGTCAAGGTGGAGGTGGCCCTTCAGTATACCTGCTTCTGGGCCATGAACAAGGCCCTGAAGGAGGATGCTGAGGCAATGGAGTACTTCCTGTCGAGGAAAGATCTTCACGTATCCAAGCTCTCCCCGGAGATGATCAAGGAGATCGTCAGGATAGGGAATCAGGTGCTCGACGAATACGCAGCCAAGGACCCCTTCTTCGCCAAGGTCCTGGAGTCGCAGCGGGCCTTCAGAAAGAAGGTGGAGCCATATGCCGATCTCATAAGGCTCCCCTATCCCTACGCCAAGAAATTGGTCCAGTAGCGTCAAGAGGGTGTCCTCTCGCTTCTTGAGGATCATCGACAGGGTGAGTAAGGGGGTAGGCCGGGCGACGGCCTGGCTCATCCCTCTGTTGATCTTCGAATTGGTCTACGATACGGGGGCGCGGTACATCTTCAACGCCCCCACGGAGTGGTCCTACGACATCTCCTATATGCTCTACGGGGCGATCTTCATGCTGGGGGCGGGATGGACGCTCTTGGAGAACGAGCACGTCAGGATTGAGGTCCTTTACGAAAGGCTCTCCCGGCGGGGCAGGGCCGTGGTCGACGCCTTGGGGTATCTGATCTTCTTCTTCCCCGCGGTTGGGGCCCTCGTTTACTTCGGAGGGAAGTTCGCCCTCAAGTCCTGGATGATCCTGGAGAGGGCGGGGATCAGCATGTGGTCTCCTCCCATCTACCCCTTTAAGACGCTGATTCCGGTGGCCATGGCGCTGTTGTTCCTGCAAGGAGTGGCCCAGTTCATCCGCTGTCTTTCCGTGATCTTCAGAAGGGGAGGGCGATGATCACCAGCCCCGAAGTGCTCTTTTTGATCCTGTTCGGAGGCCTCATCCTCGGAATGGCGGTGGGGTTCCCCGTGCCTTTCGTCATGCTCGGGATATCTATGATCGTGGGCCTCCTGGGGGTAGGGCCGGGGTTTTTCCAGATGATGGTGCTCAGGGTCTTCGAGACCATGCAGAACTACATTCTAGTGGCCATCGTGCTTTTCGTCTACATGGGCATCATGCTGGAGCGATCGGGTGCCGCAGAACGGCTCTTCTCCGCTGCCCATGTAGTGCTTGGAGGACTGCGAGGAGGGTTAGCACTTGCAGTTGTGGTTGTCTGTACCATCATGGCCGCTGCCACGGGGATCATGGGAGCTCCGGTGATAGTGATGGGACTTTTCGCCCTGCCGGAGATGCTCAAAAGGGGCTACGACAAGGCCCTGAGCGTGGGAACCGTCTGTGCAGGGGGTACCCTCGGCATCCTCATCCCTCCGAGTATCATGCTGGTGGTCTACGGACCCATGGCAGGGCTCTCGGTGGGAAAGCTCTTCCTCGGAGCGGTCCTCCCCGGCCTTGTCCTCTCCGGGCTTTATGCAGCTTACATCATCATCCGCTGCACCCTGAAGCCGGAACTGGGGCCGCCTCTCCCCCCTGAGCAACGAGCCATTCCCTGGGCTAAGAAGCTCTGGATGGTGGTAACATCGATACTGCCCACCCTCTTCCTCATTCTCTCGGTCCTTGGGACGATCTTCTTTGGGGTGGCAGCCCCCACCGAGGCCGCGGCCATAGGGGCGGCGGCCTCTCTGGCATTGGCCCTGGCCTACAGAAGGCTCGACTGGGAGACCTTCAAGGAATCCGTTTACAGGACCTTGAAGGTCTCGAGCATGATCCTGCTGATAGTGGCTGCGGCCTTCGTCTTTACGGGCACCTTTATGCTCATAGGGGGCGGAGACCTGGTCAAAGAGGCCCTTTTGGGGCTACCCGTGGGGAGATGGGGGGTACTCGTGATCATGATGGCCGCCTTTTTCCTCTTCGGTATCTTCATGGAATGGGTGGGAATTGTGCCCATACTGGTCCCTATCTTCACCCCCATCCTCGCGGAACTGGGGTTCGACCCCCTTTGGGCGGCCATCCTCTTCTGCGTGACCATGCAAACCTCCTTCCTCACACCTCCCATGGCCCCGGCCCTTTTTTACATCAAAGGGGTGGCCCCCAAGGAAGTGGAGTTTGGCAGGCACATCGTCATGGGGACCCTGCCCTTCATCGGCCTTCAGGTCCTGGGGATAGCCGCCGTGGCCTTTTTCCCCCAGCTCGCCTTGTGGCTCCCCGGATTGTTGAAATAAAAAGGTTGTGGTCCATGGTTCTGGCAATCCTTTGAGGCATTTTTCACTTGGGTCAAGGATTTTCTCCTTCTACAGGGGCAAAAACTCGGGCATGAAGCGGGAGAAGGATGCCGAGGAGCTTTTGCAACGGGTACCCTTCTTTGTGAGAAAGCGGGTCAAGAGGGCGGTGGAGGAATACGTCTCCCGAAAGGGTGGGGGCGCGTCACCGCCCGGGATCTATTGGAGGCAAAGGAAGCCCTGAGGGAGCGGGCGTCGAGGGTTGAGGAGGGGTTTGCGGTAGAGGATTGCTTCGGATGCGACAACGCCGTGATCTCCTCGGATGCCCTTCCTTCGCGGGTGGAGGAGGTGTTGAGGAGGGCCGGTCTGACCGAGTTCTTGCGGGAAAAGGCAGGGGAGGAACTCAAGTACCACCATCAGTTCAGGGTGGTCTTCTCGGGCTGTCCCAACGCCTGCTCTCAAGGGCAGAAACAGGATGTGGCCCTCATCGGGAGGGTGGAACCCGTGATGCAGGGCTCTTGTTCGGGTTGCGGGGCTTGTGAAATGGCCTGTGAGGAGGGGGCCATCAGGTTGACGGACTCACACGAGGACGAAGACCAGCGTCACTGATTCCTACGATCTGACCTTTGCAGCTTCTTGAGCTCAACCTGTAGGGACGCCTTCGCAAGATCCAGGAGGCCGCCTCCGGCGCTGTCCGCTCACTAGGTGTTATTTCAACTAAGGGGATAAGATAAGATGAGGTGGATTGTAGAGGATGACCGGCCAGACAACGGTCGGGATAGCGGGTCGCCTTCTGGATGCGACTGATGGACAGCCCTGATGAACCGGTGCGATCAGGGCCTAGCGCGGTGCATGCCGATCAATCGCTTCAAAGACGGCACATTTGGCCTCATAACTCTCAAAGACGGCCTGAACAAACACAACGCCCTCTACTGCTTCAGGGAGTTCAGCGCAAGACCTAGGGCACGCAAACCGACTTCTACGCGTTTCGGATCAGTAGCCATGTCATGATTGACCAAGAAGTGCACATATCTGCAGGCGCGCTCAAGGCCACTGGCCAGCCTTTGGGGGTATTGATCGTACAAGCGAACATGCCGACCATGGGACGCAAACAACGCCGCCCAACTGGCCTCTGTCAGCTCAACTCCGATGACGGCAACAGGCCCCTCGAGGCGGTAAAGGTTATCTCTCCTGAGAGTCTGCTCCTGCATCGGGATCCTCGGTAGTGTCTCAGGAAGTGATGTTATGAAAGCGCGCGCCCTGGGCAGGAATGAGTTAACCTAGCCCAAAAGGAAGGAGGGTGCGCCATGGAGTATATCGCTTTTTACTGCCACAAGAAGTACACCTGGGCGGTGGTGGAAGACGAACGGGGCCGCGTGGTGCGGGAAGGGAGGATACCCCACCAGCGAGGGAGCTAGGTTGGTACATGCGGGAAAGGCGAAGCTGATGCTGGGGGCGGTGAATAAAACTGAGACAAGCGGGAACTTCCTAGGACCCGGATGGTGCTGGTGCAGGAGCGGACGAAGCTCAAGCAGAGGATCCATGCCACGTTGGCCAAGTACGGGACCCGTGTGGAGGCAAGCGACCTTTTCGGGTTAAGAGGCAACTTCTGCTTGAAGGGCTCCCGCTCCTTTCGCCCCAAACCCGCTACGTCACCGAGGGATTGTTGCGGCAGATCGAGGCCCTGGATGAGGAGATTCGAGCCATCGAGGGAAGGATGAAGGAGGTACTTTCCACCACCCGGGAGGTGGAACTCCTTCAGACCCTGCCCAGGGTGGGGTTCATCCTGGCCACGGTGATCGCACTGGAGGTAGGGGATGTAGGGAGGTTCCCTGGGCCCGAGAAGCTGGCCTCCTATGCGGGGATGGTACCCTGGGTGCACTCCAGTGGGGGAAAGACCCGCTACGGCAGGACGCGCAAGGACGTGAACCGGTACCTGAAGTGGGCGTACAGTGAGGCGAGGAATGTGGTGGATCCTCCCCTATCGGAAACGGCCCTCCCTGGAGCTTTCAGAGGCCATCCTCGCCCTCTATGCCGTGGGTGTAAGCACCCGCAAGATCTCCGCCTTTCTGGATGGCACCTTCCTCTCTATCCGCCGCGGGAAGACGGCCAGGGAACCCGTGTATACGCAGGCTCCGGGGATTTGCAGAAATCCAGATGGGAGGCTACCATGCAGATTGGACACAATAAATGCTACACTATGCACTATGCCCATGCCTCGGGCTTCTTCGTTCTCTTTACAAGAATGAGACAGGTTCCTACTACAGGACCGAGATCATCCCTCACTATATAGGTCCTTTCTTTTTCCCCTAATTCTATTGGCGTTATTGCTCCATATCGATTTAGGGTTGAGGATTTGAGCGATCTTCTTCCCGAGCTTTCCATCGAGAGTCAAGAGCGTAGAAGCGTTTTTATCTCCCCTCAACTTGAACCTTATTTCTCTTTGCCCACCTTTTAAGCGTATAACAAGATAATAAGTAGGAGCTTCCACCACTTCTTCCTCCTCCCAAAGTTAATCCACGATCGAGAATAAAGCCACCTTACTAAAACCTAAAACTTGGGAGCCACTCCAGTCCCATGGCTGATCTTAAGACCTTCGGGCTCGATAAAAACATCATATCCATGATCGGAAGTAACAAGGATAGGCTTATGCATTAACTTCTCTTTAACTCCCTTGTTGATGTCGGTGATCGGCATATGCTTTATGAAATTCTCTGGCTCGCTATACCTTGGGAATGGACTACATAGTCTACACTAGTCTCCTTTGCCCAGCTTTGGGCTTCCAAAGCATTAGCGAGAAGTCTGGCGTATTTCCTTAAGAATTCACCGGCGTTAAAGTGAGAGAGTTACTCGGTGACGAGGAAGGCCCAGAGGAGGGCCGTGGAAGAAGGGAAGGGGCTCTGGGGTAGGGCAGGGCTCAAACGGCACTGAGGCAGAAGGAGTTCATGCTCGAAAGCCTCCTTTTTGTGAGCTCAGAGACTGGCCAGCCCAAACAAAAAACCCCTGTGTAAGCTTCCCTAACTGTCAAAAGTTAAGAAACTTCTTTAGGGGTTCGCATCACCCCCATGTCCGAAACATCAGACCACCGGAAGGTATAGGTGCTTCAAAGAAACTGGCTACCCTTCCTGGTACCACTTTGAAAACCGCGACGAAGTCCTTGAGGACCCCGATCCTGATGTGCTATTCAAATTGGTCGATGGATTCTTTGGCGAAACCTAGCGCGGTCTTTCCTTTGCCCCAAACTTCCCACCGGGAGCCTGTGCGGATACAACCCACTTCCACAGGCTCCCACCTCATCCGGAATGCCCTCCTGGCAAACTTTACAAAACATCAGTTCACACAGAAGAACAAGTTTTTTGGTAGAAAAGGTGTAGTAATTCTTCCGCCTTTACAAAATTGGCTTCAGACAATGCATTCTGGCGAGGCAACAAGGTGAGGGTTTTGCTCCACATATGCTGTGCCAATTGCCTCCTTTATCCCCTGAAGGTCCTCAGAGGAGAAGGAATGGAAGTGATGGGCTTCTTTTACAACCCCAATATCCATCCCTATCAGGAATACGCCAGGAGGAGAGACACCCTCAAGGACTACGCCGAAAGGGTCGATCTTAAGGTGATATGGAGGGACGATTACCAGCTGGAGAGGTTCTTGCAGGCAGTCGCCTTCAGGGAAGGGAATAGGTGCGAGATATGCTACCATATGCGCCTTGAGGCAGCGGCACAGGTGGCAAAGCACGGGAAATTTGACGCCTTCTCAACCACCCTCCTTTACAGCAAGCATCAGAAATTTCAGTCCATCGTCGAGATCGGAGAGTCCCTGGGAAAACTCTACGGGGTGCGTTTCCTGCCAAGGGACTTCAGAGAGGGCTGGAAGGAGGGAATAGAGGAATCAAAACGTTTGGGCCTCTACAGACAACAATACTGTGGCTGCATCTTCAGCGAAAAGGAAAGGTTCTTGGGGAGGTGAGAGATGAGCCCCCTGGAAGGCCTCGGCAAGATACTCATACTCTTCGGGATCATCCTGGTCGTAATAGGACTCGGCATGGCCTTCATCCCCAAAATCCCCTTTCTGGGAAAACTTCCAGGAGACCTTTACATAAAGCGCAATAATTTTTCCTTTTATTTTCCGATAGTTACGTGCCTGTTGTTAAGCTTAATTCTCAGCATTTTGTTGTCCCTTTTTATCAGGCGTTGAGGGGTTGAAAGAATGTAGTTGTTTGCTATGGTAATTGTTGTTGGAGGGTGAAGATGAGGGCCATTTGGAAGGGGTATTTAAGGTGTGCTTTGGTGACTGTTCCGGTAAAGCTTTACAGTGCTGTCCGCGATCACAGCATTCAATTTTCGCTTCTCCATAAGGAATGTGGCACGAAGATAAAGCAGCAGAAGGTGTGTCCTACGTGTGGAAGGGCGGTTTCTAATGAGGAGCTTGTAAGGGGTTATCAATATGGCAAGGATCGCTGGATCATCGTTACCGATGAGGAGATAGAGAAGGCCAAAAAGGAGTCCAGCGATGTGATGGAGATTGTGCGTTTTGTAGAGGCGGAGGCGATACCTCCCGTGTTTTTTGCAGATTCCCATTATCTCGTCCCCGATGGTGAGGTGGCACTTGAAGCCTTTGCCTTGTTTCACCGCGGTATGAAGGAGACGAACAAGGTTGCCATTGCCAAGGTGGTGATGCGGAACAGGGAAAGGCTTTTGGTTCTCAGGCCTTATCATGGTGCCATGTTGTCCCTCACATTGCATTACGCTGATGAGGTCCGGGACCTTGGAGAGGTCGGGGATCTCGAGAAGGTGGAGAAGGTGAAAGTGGACTCGTCGGTACTGGATATGGTGAAGCTCCTCATCGAGAGCCTTTCAGGGGAGTTTGCTCCCGAGGAGTTCAGGGATGAGTATACGGAGACCCTCCTGCAGATAATCAAGGCGAAGGCCGAAGGGGAGCAGATAGAGGTGAAGCCCCGGGAGGAGACCAAGAAGGTGGTGGACTTCATGGAGGCGTTGCGCCAGAGCCTCATGGCCACCGGTGTTGAGATACCCAGGAAGGGAGTTGCACAGGCCGGTAAGGGCAGGAAGGTCGAACGGAAGAGGGCCAAGAAGTCCTGAATGTTTGACAGAAAGATCCCTCCCATGCTCGCTCAAAGGGCGGATGCTCCCTTTGACTCGGACGATCACATCTACGAGATAAAGTGGGATGGGACGAGGTGCCTGCTTTTTTACCGCCGGGGAGAATTGAGGCTTCAGAACCGCAGGCTCCTCGACATAACCCAGAGATATCCCGAGTTGGTGAGGGAGATTCCCCGATCGCTTCCGCAAGGGGGAGTGATCCTGGATGGCGAGCTGGTGGTCCTTAGGGATGGGAGGCCCCATTTTCCATCCCTTCAGGAGCGGGAACATGTCATCGATTCCGTGAAGGCCGAGCTTCTCTCAAGGGAACTTCCGGCCACCTACATAGCCTTTGACATCCTCTATGTGGAAGGGCAGGAGGTCACAAAAAACCCCTTAATGGAAAGGAAGGCCTTGCTGGAGGAGATGGTGACCGAGTCAGAGTTTCTGATCCTCTCCCGATATGTGGAGAAGGAGGGCAGGGCCTTTTACCGGGAGGTCGTGCAGAGGGGCTTCGAAGGGGCCATGGCGAAGAGGAAGGACAGCCCCTACCTCATAGGCAAACGCTCCCGCTTTTGGCTGAAGATAAAGCCGAGGGACAGGCAGATATGCTATATCATCGGCTATACCGAGGGACAGGGCGAAAGGAAGGGGACCTTTGGGGCTTTGATCCTCGCCTCAAGGGAGGGCGAGGGATGGGCCTTCCGGGGAAAGGTGGGCAGCGGTTTCTCCCTCGAAGACCTGGAGAGGCTCAGGGAGCTCCTGGAACCCCTGAGGGTTGACAGTCCGCCCATCGAAGGAGTTCCCAGGATAAGGGGAGCGAGGTGGGTCAAGCCGGTTTATCGGTGTGAGGTGGTCTTCCAGGAGCCTTCCACAAAGGGGAAATTTCGGGCCCCGGTCTTCCGGAGGTTGCTGAAGTGACAGAACTTTACGATCTCCAGACCCTAGAAAGGCTCAGCGGTGTGGGGAGGGATGAGCTCCTTTACTGGACGAGGTCGGGGGTTCTCAGGCCCAAAAGGGTGGAGGGTGAGGGGTTCTTTTACGATTTTAAGGCCCTTGTGGCCATCAGGGTTTTGCGCGATCTCAGGGAAAAGGGGAT